>CAMPIA010000237.1 GCA_946886175.1 uncultured Altererythrobacter sp. | reverse complement strand
CCGATCCCGCAATAGTCGCGGTAGCGCCAGTAGGCGAGATTGTGGCGGCTTGCCTGTCCCGGCCGCGCGTGGTTGCTGACTTCGTATGCCGGCAATCCGGCTGCGGCGGTGAGCGATCGGGTCAGCTCGAACAGCTCGGCCGCCGGATCGTCGTCGAGCGGATCGAACACGCCGCGCCGGACATCGGTGGCGAAGCGCGTGTTGGGCTCGATCGTGAGTTGGTAGAGCGAGAGGTGCCCGGTCCCGAAGTCGAGCGCGCGGGTGAGTTCGGCCTCCCAGTCGAGCGCGGTCTGGCCGGGGCGGGCATAGATCAGGTCGAAGCTGACGCGTGCGAACCGGCGCTGCGCTATGTCGAGCGCGGCGAGCCCTTCGCTGACGTCATGCAGTCGCCCGAGAAAGCGCAGCGCCGCGTCGTCGAGCGCCTGGAGGCCGAGCGAGACGCGGTTGATCCCGGCCGACGCAAGGTCGCCGAACGCCGCCGCCTCGACCGAGGAGGGATTGGCCTCGAGCGTGATCTCGATGCCGGGCGCGAATCCCCACAGCCGCCCGGCTTCCACCAGCAGCTCGGCGACCAGCGCGGGCGGCATCAGCGAAGGCGTGCCGCCGCCGAAAAAAATCGAATTGAGCGGTTCGCCGCCCGCGCGTTCCGCCTCGTGTCGCATGTCGGCGATCAGCGCGCGCAACCACGCCGCGTGATCGACCTGATCGCGCACGTGGCTGTTGAAGTCGCAGTAGGGGCACTTCTTCAGGCAGAAGGGCCAGTGGATGTAGAGCGCGGTTGCCACATTGTGCCTCTAGCACGCTCGCCGCGCTAACCGAACTGCTCGGCCACCAGTTTGGCGAACGCGTCGGCGCGGTGGCTGATGCGGTGCTTTTGGGCCGGGTCGATCTCGGCGAAGGTCTGCTCGTATCCCCGCGGCACGAATACCGGATCGTAGCCGAAGCCGAGCGTTCCGCGCGGCGGCCAGGTCAGCGTGCCGGGGGCGGCGCCATCGTAAACCGCGTGTTCGCCGTCCGGCCAGGCGATCGCGAGCACGCAGTGGAACGCCGCGTCGCGCGCAATATCCGGGCCTTTGGCGGCGAGCATGCCCTCGACTTTGCCCATCGCCATATACCAGTCGCGGCCCGGATCGCCCTCGAACCATTGCCGTTCGGCCCAGTCGGCGGTGTAAACCCCCGGCCGCCCGTCGAGCGCGGCGACCGAAAGCCCGCTATCGTCGGCCAGCGCGACGATCCCGGCGGCCTCGGCCGCAGCGCGCGCCTTGATCAGGGCGTTTTCGACGAATGTGCGCCCCGTCTCGGCCGGCTCGGGCAAGCCGAGCGAGCCCGCGCTGATGCACTTCACCCCATAAGGTTCGAGCAGCGCGCCGATTTCCTTGAGCTTGCCCGCGTTGTGCGTCGCGATGACCAGCGAGCCCGAGCCGAGTTTTCTGGTCATCGCGGGGATCTCATTTCTTCACCGCATCCAGTTGCGCGGCGAAAATGCGGTCGCAACCGATGCGCGCGAGGCGCAGCAGCCGCAGCAGGCTTTCCTCGTCGTAGCATTCGCCCTCGGCGGTCGCCTGGACTTCGGCGATCTTGCCGCCCGAGATCAGCACGAAGTTCGCGTCGGCGTCGGCCTTGCTGTCCTCGTCGTAGTCGAGGTCGAGCACCGGATTGCCCTGGTGAATCCCGCAGCTCACCGCGGCGACTTGCGCCAGGATCGGGTCTTCGACCAGCGCGCCGCTTTGCATCAGCCCGTTCACCGCGAGGCGCAGCGCCACCCAGGCGCCCGAGATCGCGGCGGTGCGCGTCCCGCCGTCGGCCTGGATCACGTCGCAATCGAGCGTGATCTGCCGCTCGCCGAGCTTCTCGAGATCGACCACGGCGCGTAAACTGCGCCCGATAAGTCGCTGGATTTCCTGCGTTCGCCCGCTCTGCTTGCCGCGCGCGGCCTCGCGCTGGCCGCGCGTGTGGGTGGCCCGCGGGAGCATCGAGTATTCGCCGGTGACCCAGCCTTCGCCCTTGCCCCGCAGCCATGGCGGCACTCCCTTCTCGACACTCGCGGTGCACAGCACGCGGGTGTCGCCGAAGCCGATCAGGCACGAGCCTTCGGCATGCCGGGTGAATCCGGTTTCGATGGTGATGGCGCGCATTTCGTCGGGCGCACGGCCGGAAGGTCGCATGAAAGTCTCCGTATCTCGCAATTGCGGATCGCCCTAGCGGCGTCGGGCGTTGGTGGCCAGCATCGACATAGGAGAACCGTTCATGCGCTTACCGATCCCCATGCTTGCCGCTCTCGCGCTCGCCGGTTGCACCACCACGACCGACGCCGATGGTGGCGATACGGCCGACGAAGAGCTCGAATCGATCGCGTTCTCGACCGGCGCCTGCTTCGGCTCGTGCCCGGTGTTCGAAGTGGAGGTCGCGGCGACGGGGCCGGACGCCTATCGCGGCGAGCGCTTCGTCGCGGTCAAGGGCGAGCGATCGTTCACCGCCAGCGCCGCCGAGTGGCGCGCCTTTGCCGAGCGGCTCGCGCCCTTTCGCCCCGATGCGAGCGTGAAGTACGGACACGGGACGTGCGACGGCCCCCTGGCGAGCGACCAGCCCACCGTTGCGATCACCTGGCGCGACGCCGACGGTTCGGAAACCACGCTCGACTGGTACATGGGCTGCCGTCAGCCCGGTCTGGCCGAGAATTACGATCGCATCTATGAAGCATGGCAGGAACTGCCGCTGGACGATCTCGTCGGAACGGCGGAAGACCGGTTCCGCTACGAACAGGATCGGCCCACCGGCTGACGCGACCCAACGGAAGAACCATGCCCACGCCTGCTGTCCCTGAAATGACCGAACGGGCCCGGGCGATTTTCCGGCTGGTGGTGGAAGGCTATCTCGACAGCGGGCAGCCGGTCGGCTCCAAAACGCTGGCGGGCACCGCAACCCAAGGCGGCCCGGGACTGAACCTCTCTCCCGCCTCGATCCGTTCGGTGCTGGCCGATCTGGAATCGCTCGGCCTGCTCGCCGCGCCGCACACCAGCGCGGGGCGGATGCCGACCGAGAGCGGGCTGCGCCTGTTCGTCGACGGGATGATGCAGGTGGCCG
>CAMPIA010000236.1 GCA_946886175.1 uncultured Altererythrobacter sp. | reverse complement strand
TCGCGGGCCTTTATCGGCACCGCGGGCGGCCCGCAATGCCTGGCTTTCGCGAAGAGTGGAGGCCCGAGCCGGAATCGAACCGGCGTGCAAGGATTTGCAGTCCTCTGCGTAACCACTCCGCCATCGGGCCTCGCCCTTCCGCGCCAGCCGATCGACAGCCGATACGGACGGAAGCGGCCCCCTAGCCGCTCGGCCCGGGCAAGGCAATCGGGTTCCTTCCATCCCTTCCGTTACGTCAGTCTGGACCGCGCCTTACGAACCCGTAAAGCTGGCGCGCATGAGCATCGCCAGCCTGATCGATCCCGTCACCGCCGCCGGCGGCCCCGCCAGCCTCTCGCACGCCGAGCACTGGATGCAGGGGCGCACGCTTTACGGCGGGGCCTCGGCGCTCGTCGCCTACACCGCCGCGATCCGCGCCTTTCCCGAGCTGCCGCCGCTGCGCGCGGCGCAGATCGCATTCGTCGCACCGGTCGGCGGCGAGATCGAACTCAGGCGCGAGATCGTGCGCCAGGGGCGCAACGTGGCGCAAGTGCGCAGCGAAATCTGGGCGGGCGGCGCCTGCGCGCTGACTGCGTTCTGGCTGTTCGGCACCTCGCGCGAGCCCAACGCGCTCCACCCTGCCGCTACGCCCGACGATTGGCCCGGCGGTCCGGGCGAGGCGGAGACGGTCATGGCCGACAAGGGCCCGGCCTTCATCCGCCACAACTTCGAGCTGCGCCGCGCGCAGGACGAGCGCGGCCCCGGCGCGCCGGTGGTGCGGCGCTGGGCACGACTGACCGAGCGCGGGGTGCTCGATCCCGTGTCCGAGCTGATCCTGATGGGCGACGTGCTGCCCCCCGGCGCGATGCGGGCGATGCAACGGCAAGGGCCGGTGAGCTCGATCAACTGGTCGTTCAACCTGCTCGACACCGAACCCGCAACGGCGGACGGCTGGTGGCTGTCGGAAAACGCCAGCCAGCATGCGGACGACGGCTATTCCTCCGAACGGCTGCGGCTGTGGAATGCCGAGGGGCGGCAGGTGCTCGAAGGAATGCAGGCCGCGGCGATCTTCGGCTGAGGCCGACCCGCGCCTCTCGCCGTTCATCCTGAAGGCTCGGTTTCCGGATCAATTCAGGACGAATCCACTCACGGATCACGCGCGCACAACTCGTCACCCCGAGCTTGTTTCAGGGTCTCTCTCGCCTCACGAACTGCCGTACCGGACGGCGCCACGGATGCTTAAACAAGTTCAGCATGACGATGACTGTGGGGAAAGCTAGCCGTCCGAGAACTTCGGCCGCCGTTTCTCCATCCCCGCCATCACCGCTTCGATCTGGTTGGGCGTGCGCATGACCTTGTGCTGCTCGATGCTTTCCTCGAGCAGGATATCGTCGGTGGCGCGGTCGGTCATCGCGGCGGCGAGGCGCTTGGCGGCGCGGATCGCCTGCGGATGACGGTCGGCGATCTCGGCCGCGATCGCGGTTGCGCGGGCGAGCGGATCGGGATCGACGTGGGTGGCGAGGCCGAACGCCGCGGCCTCCTCGCCGGAGAACTCGCGGTTGGTGTAGACCAGCTCGCGCAGCACGTCGTCGCGCACGAGGCCGCGCCACAGCGCATAGCCGCCCATGTCGGGCACCAGCCCCCACTTCATCTCCATGATCGCCATGCGCGTGTCGGGCGCGACCACGCGGATGTCCGCTCCGCTGGCGATCTGCAGCCCGCCGCCGAAGCACACCCCGTGGACCGCGGCGATTACCGGCACCGGCAGCTTGCGCCACTGCATCGCGACCTGCTGGAACATGTTGGCGTTGCCGTGGGTGCGCTCGGTGATCCCGGGCGCTTCGGGATCGGGTTGCTTGCCGAAGTTCGACAGGTCGAGCCCGGCGCAGAACGCGCGCCCCTGGCCCGAAAGCACGACCACGCGCAGCCCCTTCATTTCGTGCAGCGCCTGGCCCGCGTCGATGATGCGGGCGAACATCTCCGGGTCGAGCGCATTCATCTTGTCGGGGCGCGTTAGCCGGACCTGCGCAATCCCGTCGCTACCCAGATCGATCGAAACCCGGTCGTTCTCGCGAAACTGCATCGGCGCCGCCTGTCCCTTCGTCGAAAAATCCATCGTCGCCCAAGCTCCGGGCGCTGTCCAGCGCTTCGTGCGGGGCGCCGAGCAGATAGCCGTGCCCGGGCACGGTGGCGATCAGCCCGCGCAGGCCCACCGCGCGCAGCTTGGCGCGGATGCGGCATACCGCGACCGCCACGCGATTGGTCTGCGGATCGAAGTCCAGCCGCCAGACCTCGCGCAGAAGGCGGTGCTGCGAAACCGGCTCCGGCGCGCGTTCGGCGAGGTGCCAGAACACCTCGAACTCGCGCGGATGAAGGCCCAGCCACCGTCCGGCGGCCTGCGCGTCCCGATGAAACAGATCGAGCAGCACCGGCCCTGCGTGGAGCAGGCGCGGCAGCAACGGAAAGTCCGTATCCCCCACACGCCACATCACTGGCGCGTCGCTCCAGCATTCGTCATACGACCCGAGTTCCCATTGCCGTCGCAGGCTAGGGAACCGGCGCGGAGCCGGTCAACGCGAACTGGCTCCAAAGCGGTGCCAGCCCCGGCGATGGATCAGCCGGTTCCGGCGGCCGCGTTTATGCCGAGCGAGGCGAAATAGCGCTTCACGTTGCGCGCGGCCTGGCGCAGGCGCTGCTCGTTCTCGACCATCGCGATCCGCACGTAGCCCTCCCCCTCCTCGCCGTAGCCGACCCCCGGCGCCACCGCGACGTCGGCATGGGTAAGCAGCTGCTTGGAAAATTCGAGGCTGCCCATCTCCCTGAGCGCAGGCGGGAGCGGCGCCCAGGCGAACATGCTCGCGGGCGGCGGCGGAATGTCCCACCCGGCGCGGCCGAACGCCTCGACCATCACGTCGCGGCGCTTGTGGTAAAGCTGGCGGTTGCTCTCGACGATGTCCTGCGGGCCGTTCAGCGCGGCGCAGGCGGCGGCCTGGATCGGGGTGAAGGCGCCATAATCGAGATAGCTTTTCACCCGGCTCATCGCCGCGATCAGGTCGCGGTTGCCGACCGCGAAGCCCATCCGCCAGCCGGCCATCGAATAGGTCTTGG
>CAMPIA010000235.1 GCA_946886175.1 uncultured Altererythrobacter sp. | reverse complement strand
AGCTTGAAGCTCTCGCCCTCGGGCAGCGCGATGTGTTCCAGCGGGCGGCGCTTGCACTCTGCGATCGCGGCATACATCGCCGGGCGGACGCGGTCGGCGGGCATGTCGAAGCGCTTCTGGAACGCATCGATCCGCTGCCACAGCGGCCCATCGCCGGGCGCGAGCCGCTCGATCTCGGCGAGCACCGGATCGAAGCTGGCGAGCGGCGGCAGCTCCGGCCGCACGCCGAACAGCCCCTCGGCCTCGTCGGCGAACGACAGCTCCTCACCGCGCATCATCCGCAGCCGCGTGTCGGCCGCGGTGAGCTGCGCGACGAGGAACCGCGCGCGCCGCTCGTCCATGCTGTCGCCTTCGACCCCGTCGTCGGCAAACGCATCCGCCCGCGCCTTCAGCACCGCGGTGCGCGCGGCGAGCATCGGCAGCGACTGCCCGGGCGCCTCGGCCACCGCCCGCGCCTGGACCTCCTCGGGGCCGTAGTAGGCGTCGATATACCCCGCCTCCTTCTCGCCGACAGTGAGCTGGAGAAGCAGGTAATCGTCCGCGATCGCGCCGAGGGTGTCGGGCTGGTCGGATGGCACTGTGGTGCAGGCAGCGAGCCCCAGAACCGCGAACCCGATCAGTGCCTTGTACATGAATCCCTCCCGTCGCTCCCGCGCAGGCAGGGCCTAGATAACCTCGCGCGCAAGCGCAACGCTGCCTCGTTCGCAACGATGGAAACAATCACAAAGCCGTCACCCTGAACTTGTTTCAGGGTCCATTGCTCCTCCCGCTCCCCGGTCGTGGAGGCGAGATGGATGCTGAAACAAGTTCAGCATGACGGATCTTTTAGGTCGACGAGGGCCAGCAGCTTCTCCGCCCGCGTCACACCAGTCCGGCGTGCGCCAGGGCCTCGTCGACCGCCTGCTTCGCGTGGTCCGAGCATTCGACCAGCGGCAGGCGCACGCCGGGCAGGATCCAGTCGTGCACGCGGCTCAGCGCGTATTTCACCGGCGCGGGGCTCGCGTCCTCGAACATTGCGTAGTGGAGCGGGTAGAGCCGGTCGTTCAATTCGCGCGCGCGGACGAGGTCGTTGTCGGCGCAGGCCTGCTGGAACTCGGCGCACAGCGCGGGGGCCACGTTGGCGGTCACCGAGATGCATCCGACCGAGCCCGCGGCATTGGCGGGCAGCGCCAGTTCGTCGTCGCCCGAGAGCTGGCAGAAATCCTTGCCGATGCCCATGCGGTGATCGGTCACGCGGCTGAGGTCGCCGCTGGCGTCCTTGATCGCGACGATTCGCTCGGGATAGCGCTTGGCCAGTTCGCAGACGGTGTCGGGCTCGATGTCGGTCACCGTGCGGCCCGGCACGTTGTAGAGCACGATCGGCAGGTCCGAATTTTCGGCGAGATAGCTGAAATGCGCGATCAGACCCGCTTGTTTGGGCCGGTTGTAGTAGGGCGCGACACACAGCCCGGCGGCGGCGCCCGCCTTCTTCGAGAAGTTCATGTGCAGCAGCGCGTTCATCGTGTCGTTGCTGCCGCACCCGGCGATCACCGGCACGCGGCCCGCCGCCTGTTCGACGCAGATCTCGATCACCCGGTGGTGCTCGGCGTTGGACAAAGTCGAAGCCTCGCCGGTGGTGCCGCAGGGGACCAGCGCCTTGCTGCCATTGTCGATCTGCCAGTCGACCAGCCGTCGGAATGCGCCCTCGTCGAACGATCCGTCGCGAAAAGGAGTCACCAGAGCCGGAATCGAGCCCGAGAACATTGTCTGCACCTTCGCATTTGCCCATAGCGCGACACGAATGGCGCGAACGGGGATTTCATTCAGCGCCTGATAAGGAGACGGGGGGCATCATGTCCAGCATGACACGTAATTCCTTGTACGGGATCGCCTTTCTCGCCACCACGATCGTCGCCGCGTCCAGCCCGCTGGTCGCGCAGTCGAACCCGGTCGACAGCGCGCGCCAGCAGATGGTCGCTACCGTCCCGACGCAGATCGGGCAGGCGGTCGAGCGATGGAAGTTCCTGACCTCGAACGACCGGATGGACTTCGGCGCCTATGCCGGGTTTGCACTCGCCTTCCCCGAGTTTCCGCGGATGGACGTGATCCGCGCCAATGCCGAGAGCGCGCTCGAAAGCGGCGCGCCGAGTTCGGAGGCGATGGTCGCCTATTTCGACCGCAATCCGCCGCTGACCAACGCGGCGCGGGCGCGCTACGCTCTCGCGCTTGCCGGAATACAGCGGCCCGAGGCGTTCCAGGTCGCGCAGGCCGCGTGGCGCGGCGGGCGCATGAGCACACCGGCCGAAGCCTATATGATCGGCCTGTTCGGCTCGCGCTTCACCCCCGAGGATCACGACGCGCGCATGGCCGCGCTGCTGTGGCAGGGAGAGGACGCCGCCGCCGCGCGCCACATGGTCAATGTCTCGCCCGGCTACCGCGATCTGGCGATGGCCCGGCTCTCGATCCTCCAGGGAACCGAGCCCGCTCTGGCCGGCCTGCCGGTGCCATCTAACGCGCGCAGCGATCCAGGTTACGTCTATAACCTCGCACGCCATTACCGCTCGAACGGCCGCCTGCCGCAGGCGATCGAGCTGCTCGCCAACCGTCCGCCGTTTTCGGTGCCGGCCTTCGACGCGCAGGACTTTGTCACCGAGGCGCTGCGTATCGCGCGCGGTGCGGGCGCACGGCCCGCGGTGCAGATCGCGAGCAAGGTGGACGACCTGTTCGCGCCGGGCGCGGATATCTCGGGCATGAGCTATCGCTTGCGCGACGACTACACCTCGCTGATGTGGCTCGGCGGGACCAAGGCGCTGTGGGAGCTGGGCGACGGCAATGCCGCCGCGCCGCTGTTCTACCGCTACGGGAATGCCGCGCGCACGCCGCAAACCCGCTCGAAGGGGTTCTACTGGGCCGGGCTCGCCTCGAACCGCGCGGGCGATAACGCCGAGGCGCGGCGCTATTGGGAAATGGCCGCGGCGTACCCTGAGTATTTCTACGGCTTGCTCGCGCTCGAACAACTCGGACGCCCCGGGCCGAGCTTCGGCGCCGCCGCGCCGGCGCAGCCGAGCGCGGAGCAGCGCGCGGCGTTCCGCTCCAACCCGCTCGCGCTCGC
>CAMPIA010000234.1 GCA_946886175.1 uncultured Altererythrobacter sp. | reverse complement strand
CGGCGGCGTCGGCCAGAGTGCGGACGAAGCTGGGCGTGGCGACGAAATAGGCGTCGGTGAGCCACAGATTGCGGCATGCGACACAGGCGATCAACTGGTCGACACGGTAGGTCTGGTACCGTCCCGGGGATTCACCGAGCACGCGAACCGGCGCGCTTCCCGGCGAAGCGAGGCGGACGTGCGCCTCGTCGGCCGTGATGCGCCCCCCCGCCGCCGCCCAGCTTTCGGCGAAGGCTCGGTCGATGTCAGCCACTGCCGGGCCCGAGACTGCCACCCCGGTGTCGCGCCACGGCGCTTTCCCCTTTATTGGGTCTCCGAGCCATATATCGGCGACGCACAGTCCGGAGACGAAGCCTATCTCGCCGTCGATGGTGATGACCTTGCGATGGTCGCGATGGAGCCAGGCCAGGGGCATGGACGGACGTGGCGGATTGTAGCGGCGCACCTCGACGCCGGCATCGCGAAGCCGCGACCAGTAAGCCGAGGACGTCCAGGCGAAGCTGCCCAGCCAGTCGTAGAGGAGCCGAACGGTAACGCCGGCTCGCGCCCGGGCGATCAGGGCGTCCGCGAACAGCCGCCCCACCGAATCGTCGGCGACGATGTAATTCTCGAAGTGGACCCGCTTCTGGGCAGCGGAGATCGCCTGCAGCCAGGCCTGATAATTCTGCTCCGCGTCCAGTAGCAGGCGGATCGAATTTCCCGCCGTCAGCCGGCTTCCGGTGATGCGGTCGAAAGCCGGGCCGAAGACCCCTTCGCCGGAGCCGACCGGCTCCTCGAGGCGATCACCCATGACCGGCCCGCCGCCGGGCCTTCACTTGCCGATGCAGGGCGCACACCGTCTCCAGGCTCCTCGAAATCCCGTTCGATTGGCGGCGACGGCTGGGCGAGTCCGCTGCCAACCTGCCGCGCCGCATGCAGCATCGGGCGGCGGATGAAACTGACGGTCGTCAACCCTGCGAACTCTTCGCGCGCCGGGCTGGCGTCATGTCCTCGACAGTCCAGACGCGGCGGTCACGCTCGTCGAATATCGCGACTATCTCTGTCCCCGCTGCCAAGGAGCCCATTCAGGTCGTGATCGATGTTCGATTCGTCCCGCTCGTCGATGCCCTGCACATCGCTGGAGCCGCCCTAGGGCCCTCGCCGCCGGGAGGGCGCCAAATATTGGAACTGCGCCCCTGATCTCCCGCATTTCGTGAGCGCTGGCCTCTCAGGGTCCAGTCCGCAGTGCCGATCCGGGAAAGAATTCGGCGAACCGGCCGGCGGTCATCGCGCGCCCGTAACGATAACCCTGTCCCGAGCTGCATCGCCATTCACGCAGCCGTTCCGCCTGCTCCTCAGTCTCGATTCCCTCGGCGATGACGTCGAGGTCGAGGCTGTGGCCGATGGCGATCACGCCGCGCACGATCGCCGCGCTGTGGCCGTTGGTGCAGAGGTCACGCACGAAGCTCTGGTCGATCTTGAGCCGTGTGAGCGGGAAATCCTTGAGGGCGGTCAGCGAAGCAAAGCCCGTGCCGAAGTCATCGAAGGCAATGCCGACGCCGCGGGCGCAGAGTGTCCGCAAGGGCGCGATGTCCCTTTCGTCGTGCCGTAACGCGATCGTCTCGGTCACTTCGAGCTCGAGGTCCGAAGCGGACAGGCCGTGCCGGGCCAGCGTCCTTTCGACCACTTCGACCAGCGTTCCGCTGCGCAGTTGCGCGGCGAACAGGTTGACGCTCATGCGCAGCGGCGCAAGGCCCTGCTCGCGCCATTCGGCAAGGCTGCGGCAGCTCTCGTCGAGCACCCAGCAGCCGATCTCGTACGCGAGCGGGTGGGTCTCGAGCACCGGCATGAACGCGGGGGGGCTCAGCAAGCCGCGCGCGGGATGGCGCCAGCGCAAGAGCGCTTCGGCGCCGATGAGGGCTCCGTCGGCAAGACGCACCTGGGGCTGGAACTTCAGCTCGAACTGGCGGTCGCTGAAGGCGGCACGCAACTCGTCCTGGAAGGCGCGCACCGCCCCGAGCTGGTTCTCGAGGCCGGTGTCGAACAAGCGATAGCGCCGCCCGCCCTCGTTCTTGGCGGTAAACAAGGCGAGATCTGCGCGCACGATCAGCTCTTCGGCATTGCGCGCGTGCAGCGGAGCGACGGCAATCCCGATACTGGTCGAGAGATGCAGCTCATGGCCCGAAACCGAGAACGGCCGGCGGATCATGTCGATCAGGGCGCTTGCCCGTGCGATCAGCTCCGGCATCGCCGTCTCGGTCGGGAGCAGGATCGCGAATTCATCGCCGCCGAGCCGGCCGAGCAGCGCCGCGGGATCACTTAGGGCCGAGAGCCGCAGGGCGAACGCTTGCAGCAGCGTATCGCCGACGGCATGGCCGAGGCTGTCGTTGATGGTCTTGAAGCCGTCGAGGTCGAGCACGAAAACCGCAGCTGCATTGTCGCGCTCCAGGCGTTCCTCGACCTGCTTCTGGAAGCTGTGGCGGTTCAGCAGACCGGTGAGCCCGTCGTGGTGGGCCATGTGATGGAGCCGCTCTTCGCGCGCGCGTCGCTCCGAGATGTCCTCGATCTGCGCGCCCATGCCTATTCCGTGCAGGTCGTTCCAGACCGAAAGTGACAACTCCGCGGGAAACTCCGATCCGTCGCGCCGCAATGCGACGAGCTCGACGTTGCGGCCGGTCATCTGCGAGGGCGCGCCCGCAGCGACCCGCGCGAAGCCTGCGCGATGCGCGGCCCGCAGCCGCTCGGGCACGAGCATTTCGACGGGGCTGCCTTCGGCTTCGGCGCGAGAATAGCCGAACATGCGCTCGGCACCCTGGTTCCAGAACAGGATGCAGCCGCTGGCGTCGGTGGTGATCAACGCCTGGTGCGCCGCTTGGGCAAACGGCACCAATATGTCCGAGGTGCGGGTGATGTGGCGGCGTTCGATCCGGTCCATGACGAGCGCGGCGATCTGTTGCAGGCGCGTCAGATCGCTCGCCGATATGTCGTTTCGTGGGTGTCGGTCGAGCACGCACAACGTGCCGAGGCGCAGTCCGCCCGGGGCGATCAGGGGAACGCCGGCATAGGAGCGCACGCCATGCTCCCGGACGAGCGCATCGCCGTTGAAGCGTGCGTCGGCAGGCGCATCGGCAACCACGAGCGGCTC
>CAMPIA010000233.1 GCA_946886175.1 uncultured Altererythrobacter sp. | reverse complement strand
CTTCGAGACGCGTGCTCAGCCTGCGGCTTCGTCCGCTCCTCAGGGCGAACGGTTTTGGGAGAGCGGGGTGCTATCTGCCGCCGCCTTCGCCGGGCGATAAAGCAGCGCCGCCGCCGTGAACGCCCAGCCCGCGCCGCCAAGCCAGCCTGCGACCACGTCGCTCGGGAAGTGCACGCCGAGCAGCACCCGGCTCCAGGCGACCATTGCCGAAACCAGCATCGCCGCGCCGATCACGGTGTAACGCACCGATTGCCGCCGGCTCAGCGCCGCAAACGCCAGCGCCATCCCGATATAGACCACCGCCGCGTTGAAGCTGTGGCCCGAGGGGAAGCTCTCGCCGCCCGCCTCCATCAGGTGCGGCACGATCTGGGGGCGCTCGCGCCCGACGAGCAGCTTGAGGCCCGAATTCACCACCCAGCCCGCGATCACCGTCATCGCGAACAGCACGGCCTCGCGCCGCAGCTTGACGAACAGCAGCGCCACCACCGCGCCGATCGCGAAAAGATTGCGCAGGAACACTCCGCCCAGCGCGGTCGTGTCGCGCACCATCTCGCGCACCAGCGGGGGGCCGACCAGGCCAAGCTGCTCGCCGGTTCGCGCGGAGAGCAGCCCGAAGCGGTCGAAGCCGCCCGCGTGCCCGCCGAGCACCAGCCAGACCATCAGCGCGAACCCGATCCAGCACACCGCGCCCGCCACCAGCGCCTTGCGCCGGTCGAGCGCGAAGCCGCGTGCGGGAAGGTGGATCGTTTCGGCGGGAAGGGGGTGCGGATCGTGCGCGAGGTCGCTCATGATCCAAGGAACCGCCGCGCGAAGCCGCCGTTCCACAGGGCATGAGTTCTCCGCAGATCGTCTGGCTGCGCCGCGACCTGCGCCTGGCAGACCAGCCCGCATTCCACGCCGCCGCCGAAGCGGGCCCGGTGATCCCGGTCTTCGTGCTCGACGACGATGCGGCGCGCGATCACGCCTATGGCGGCGCCGCGCGCTGGTGGCTGCACCATTCGCTTGCGAGCCTCGCCACGTCGCTCGGCCGCCATCGGTCGCAAATCGTGCTGCGACGGGGCGACGCGGTCGAACAGCTCGCCGCGATCGCGCACGCGACAGGCGCCGGGTGCGTCCATGCGATCCGCCACTACGAGCCATGGTGGCACGAGGCGGAGAGCAGGCTTGCCGCCGAGCTCGATCTCAAGCTCTACGACGGAAACTATCTGATGCCGCCGGGCGCGGTGACGACCGGCGCGGGCGATCCGTACAAGATCTACACCCCGTTCGCGAAGGCGCTCCTCGCGCATATGCCGCCGCGCGATACGCTGCCCGAGCCCGGAACGATCCATTCGCCCGGCCAATGGCCCGAGAGCGACGAACTCTCCGACTGGCGCTTGCTGCCGACCACGCCCGACTGGGCCGGCGGCTTGCGCGATTTCTGGGCGGTGGGCGAGGGCGCGGCGCACGATCGGCTCGCCCGGTGGGTCGACCAGGTTTCGGATTACGACGAGAGCCGCAATCTGCCCTCGGTCGATGGCACCTCGCGCCTGTCCCCGCATCTGCACTGGGGCGAAGTCTCGCCCGCGCAAGTGTGGCGCGCGCTGGAGGGCCGACGGAGCAAGGGGTGGGAGACCTTCGCGAAAGAGCTGATCTGGCGCGATTACGCGCAGAACGTGATCTGCCAGTTCCCGGACTATCCCCGCGAAAGCTATCGTGACGGCTATTCCGGCCTGTGGCGCGATTCGGAGGAAGACTTGCGCGCGTGGCAGCGCGGCATGACCGGATATCCGATCGTCGATGCCGGGATGCGCCAGCTCTGGAGCACCGGCTGGATGCACAACCGCGTGCGGATGATCGCGGCCAGCTTCCTGGTGAAGCACTTGCTGATCGACTGGCGCGCGGGCGAGCGGTGGTTCCGGGACTGCCTCGTCGACGCCGATTACGGCAACAACGGCGTCAACTGGCAATGGGTCGCCGGCACCGGGGTCGACAGCAACATGTTCGTGCGGATCATGGCGCCATTGAGCCAAAGCGAAAAGTTCGGCGCGGCGGACTATATTCGCGAGTACGTGCCCGAGCTGGCCGATCTGTCCGACGCCGAGATCCACGATCCGCCCGACGACCGGCGCGGCGACTACCCGGCCAAGATGATCGGCCATCGCGAAGCGCGCGAGCGGGCGCTCTCCGCCTATCGCGAGGCGAAGAGCTAGGCCGCGACGATCCGCGACGCCATCAGTCGCTTGGCGACGAGCACCGCGACCAGCGGCAACACCGCCCCCGCGGCGAGCATCCAGTCGGGGTGCGGAAACGCCTGCGTGGTCCACACGCTCAGCAGCGCGATCACCAGCCCGACGATCCACGCCATCAGCACGCGGCCCGAGATGGCGATCGCCGCGCAAGCCCCGGCGAGCGAGCCGAGGAACCACGCGGCCGCCACCGCGATCTTGGCCTCGATCGGGATCGCTTCGATCAATCGCGCCTGGTCTTCCGGGTCCATGACGTCGAGGCCGGGAGGGGGCGGGAATATCGCGTGCCCGATCCCCTCGACCACCATGACGACGATCGTCGCGACGACGATCCCGCCGAGAACCGCCGCCGCATTGCGCACCATCGGATTGTGCATCTCTCCGCCTCCATTCACGATCCCGGACACACTATCACGCTTTCGTGCGATGACACTGCGGATCGGCTTTTCGGGCGCTTGAACCACGCCGCGGGCCGGTTCATAGGTGCCGCGATGAACGCAGAGGGGTTAGGCAGGGGCGAAACGCTTCTCACCGGCGGCGCGCGGTTCGAGCGCAGCCCGGGGCTGCTCGCGCGCCTGTTCGCGCCCGGCTTCCACAAGATCCTCGACCGGATCGACGCCGGGCTCGAGACCGGCTCGGTCACCGGCCGCCTGCCCGACGGCACCACGCGCCGGCTCGGGGGCCGCGGGCCGGGGTTCGAGGCCGAGGTGACGATCCGCGACTGGCGCGCGCTGATGCGGCTCGCCACCAATGGCTCGATCGGCTGGTATCAGGCGTGGGAAGCGGGCGAATGGGACAGCCCCGATCCGGTGCCGATCTTCGCGCTGTTCATGGCCAACGGCGACACCCTGGGCGACACCGGCCGCGCGCACGGCCCGTTCCGCTGGGCGGCGCGGCTGGCGC
>CAMPIA010000232.1 GCA_946886175.1 uncultured Altererythrobacter sp. | reverse complement strand
TGCTCGACATCGAGGGGGACGAGGCGAAGGCGGGCAAGGCGCTGCGCAAGGACGAGGGGCAGGGCAAACAGACTTTCGTGACGCTGATGGGCGCGGACAAGGCCCGCCACCAGGCGCACGCGCTGGTCGAACAGGCAGTCGGCCACCTCGCCCCCCACGGCCACGAGGCCGACCTGCTGCGCGCGTTGGCGCGATTTATCGTGGAGAGAGACAGGTGAACGCCAAGGAAGCCGGAGAACGCATCGGGGTCTATCCGGGGACGTTCGACCCGATCACGCGCGGCCATGCCGACATCATCCGGCGCGGGTGCAAGCTGGTCGACCGGCTGATCATCGGGGTCACGACCAACCCGTCCAAGAACCCGATGTTCGCGCCCGACGAGCGGATCGACATGGTCCGGCGCGAGGTCGCCGCGCTCGGGCTCGAGAATGTCGAGGTGGTCGGGTTCAACGCCCTGCTGATGAAATTCGCCAACAAGCAGGGGGCGAGCGTGATCGTGCGCGGGCTGCGCGCGGTCGCCGATTTCGAATACGAATACCAGATGGCGGGCATGAACCAGCAGATCGACAGCCAGATCGAGACGGTGTTCCTGATGGCCGACGTCTCGCTCCAGCCGATCGCTTCCAAGCTGGTCAAGGAAATCGCGCTGTTCGGCGGCGACATCGCACCTTTCGTCAGCGAGGCGGTGCGCGACGACGTGACCGCGCGGGTCGAGAAGATCGGCCGGATGGGGGATTATTGACTGGTCCGGGCTCGTTCTTCGTCCTTCGAGACGCCTCGGCCATGCGGCCTCGGCTCCTCAGGATGAGCGGTTGCGATATAGAACCGCTCATCCTGAGGAGGGGCTGAAGCCGCAGGCTGAAGCTCCGTCTCGAAGGACCCTCACACCATCACCGCAGCATCATTCATTGAACCGACAGTCCCCCGACGCTAGACGCTGGCCCCGATAAATTGCTCAATGACGGGAATATCATGTTGAACCGCCTGATTGCCGCCAGCGCATTGCTGTCGCTGGTTGCCGCTCCCACGATCGCCGCCGCGCAGGATTCGGGGCAGGACGTGGAAACCGAGGGGGAGGCTGCACCCGCCCCCGAGGACCCCGCGACCGCGACCGGGGAAGCGACGCCGGCCCCGGCCAACTCCACCGCCAGCTACGCCCCGATCAACTACAACGTCGAGGAGGAGCGCGAGAACATCCTCCTGCTCGACCTGTCGACCGGCGAGCGTGTGGCGATCCGGCTGATGCCGAGCTGGGCGCCCAGCCACGTCGAGCGGATCAAGACGCTGGCGCGACAGGGGTTCTACGACGGGGTGATCTTCCACCGCGTGATCGACGGCTTCATGGCGCAGACCGGCGATCCGACGGGCACCGGGCAGGGCGGCTCGGACCTTCCCGACCTGGAGGAGGAGTTCAACCCGATGCCGCACGTGCGCGGCACCGTGGCGATGGCGCGCGCGCAGAGCGAAGACAGCGCCAACAGCCAGTTCTTCATTGTGTTCTACCCGCGCTTCAGCCTCGACAAGCGCTATACCAATTTCGGCCGGGTGATCGGCAACATGGCCGCGGTCGACGCGATCCAGCGCGGCGAACCGCCGGCCAATCCGACCACCATCCTCCAGGCATCGATCGCCGCGGACAACAAGCCGCAGGCGATGCCGCAGCCGGTCGCGCCGCAGCCGGAGATTACCGCCGACATGCTGAGCGCCCCGATCGAGGAAAGCGCGCCGGTGGAGGAGTGACATGAGGCCCCGCCAAGGCGGGGGACCTCGTGCCGCTGGCGCTCCGCAATCTTCCTGAGGCCCCAGCCTTCGCTGGGGCTCGCGATGTTTGAACAATGCGTGTCGACCTCTTCGATTTCGAGCTCCCGCAAGAGCTGATCGCGCTGCGCCCCGCCGTGCCGCGCGATGCCGCGCGCATGCTGGTCGTGCGCGAGGAGGGGGGCTTCGCCGACCGCACCGTCCGCGACTTGCCCGATCTGCTCGAACCCGGCGACGTGCTGGTGTTCAACGACACCCGCGTGATCCCCGCGCAGCTCGAGGGCGTGCGCGGCGAGGCCCGGATCGGGGCGACGCTGCACAAGCGCATCGATCTGCGCCGCTGGCAGGCCTTCGTCCGCAACGCCAAGCGGCTGCGCGGGGGCGACCGGATCGCGTTCGGCGCGGGCGTCGCTGCGATCGCCGAGGAACGGCATGCCGACGGCAGCTTCACGCTCGCGTTCGAAGGCGAGGAGCCGGTCGAGATCCTGCTCGAACGGGCGGGGCGCATGCCGCTGCCGCCCTATATCGCGGGCAAGCGGGATACCGACGAGCGCGACAGGTCGGACTATCAGACGATGTTCGCGCGCGAGGACGGCGCGGTCGCCGCGCCCACCGCCGCGCTGCATTTCACGCCCGGGCTGATGGCGGCGCTCGCGGACCGCGGCGTCACGACCGAGACGCTGACGCTGCACGTCGGCGCTGGCACTTTCCTGCCGGTCAAGGCCGAATACACCGCGGACCACGCGATGCACGCCGAATGGGGCCGGATCGACGCGGCCACCGCCGCCCGGCTCAACGCCGCGCGCGCGGCGGGCAAGCGGGTGATCGCGGTCGGCACCACCAGTCTGCGCCTGCTCGAAAGCGCGGCGGATCCCGGCTCCGGGGCCAGGGTGGGCGGCGGCGCGATCCAGCCGTTCGAGGGCGACACCGCGATCTTCATCACCCCGGGCTACAAGTTTCGCGCGATCGACGGGTTGATGACCAATTTTCACCTGCCGAAATCGACCCTGTTCATGCTGGTGAGCGCGCTGATGGGGCGCGAGCGGATGCAGGCGGCCTATGCACATGCGATCGCGGAGAAGTACCGCTTCTACAGCTACGGGGATTCGTCGCTGCTGCTGCCCTGACGGCGGAAGGCGAGCTGGTGCACGTTTAACACTTGGCAAGCCGCGCGGCGGACCCCAAGTTCCCGCCCACATGGAGCCGATTCCCCAACCCATTCTCGATATCCGCGGATTGACCAAAGTCTATCCGGGCGGACTGAAAGCCCTCGACGACGTCGACCTGCAAATCCGCAAGGGCGAGATCTTTGCGCTGCTGGGCCCCAACGGCGCGGGCAAGACCACGCTGATCGGCGCGGTCTGCGGCATGGTGCGG
>CAMPIA010000231.1 GCA_946886175.1 uncultured Altererythrobacter sp. | reverse complement strand
TGGTCGAGAACCGCTTCGTGGGCATGAAGAGCCGCGGGATGTACGAGACGCCGGGCGGCGAGATCTACGCCCGCGCGCATCGCGGGATCGAGCAGATCACGCTCGATCGCGGTGCGGCGCATCTCAAGGACGAACTGATGCCGAAGTATGCCGAACTCATCTACAACGGCTTCTGGTTCAGCCCCGAGCGCGAGATGCTCCAGGCGGCGATCGATCTGAGCCAGCAGAAGGTGAGCGGCACCGTGCGGCTGAAGCTCTACAAGGGGCTGGCGAGCGTGGTCGGGCGCAAGTCGCCCAATTCGCTTTATTCGGAGGCGCACGTGACGTTCGAGGACGATGCCGGCGCCTACGATCAGGCCGATGCGGCGGGCTTTATCAAGCTCAACGCGTTGCGGCTGCGCCTGCTGGCGAAGCGCGATCGGTGAGAGTGTTCTCGCCCTACCGGCAGGTTCTTCGAGCCAGCTTCGCTTCCGCTGTTTGACGACATTTGCGACGAACGGTTGACTTATCCACCCGCGTCCACAGCGAAATCGGGGGAAAGTGGAAAACCGGGGGCTTGCCAGCTTGCGCGACTCGCTTTCGCGGCGCACTCTCAAGCCATCGAAACGACATCGAAGGTTTCGAGTTCGACGGTCTAACGACCTGAAAACTTTGAAGTTATTCAAGTCGCTTCGACGTGGCGGCAACTGTCCGCGCGGTCTTCGAGGGACACGTGCAGAAGGCTTCGGCCCGATGCAAGTGCACCGTTCGAGAAGGACGCGAAAGCAACGCCGTCACGGGCCGGACGATCCGGTTGGCAGTCGAGGATTTGCGAGGTGCAAGCCTTGCGGAACCGTTCGAGACAGCCGGCCATCGGTGATTGCCCGGTCTCGGAACCGCCGGGTGGCTGACATGCGATCTTCGGACCGCATTCGCGCTCGACGGACCGGATGCCGGTGCGAGCGCCGGTGACAGAAGCGGCAAGCCGGTTCGCCGAATTGCCTGCTGAAACACCGGGCGCCAAGCGCTTCCGGAACGGTTCGCCGGGAAGGAAGACCACGCATCGGTGAGAGTGGGGTCGGCAGCGATGCCGGCCCCATTTTCTTTCCAGCGCATTCGCGGCGTGCGGGCTTCATCCAGACTGGCGAATCGCGCTGGAAACTGCACTGCGCGAGTCACTTCTCGGGGACGCGTTTCGGTACCCACGCCCTGCAAAAGTTCCACGATTCGGGACGAATCGAGCGAGTCGCGGGGTGAGCGGCCCGTGCGGTGGTCCCGCGGTAACGCCAGCCGGGGTATAGCGGCCTCGCTATGAACGGGACCATGATCCTCCGCCGCATTCGGGTGCGGAAATACGCCGGCCTTGCCGCTGCGCTCTTGCTGACCGCGCCCGCCGGCGGCCCGGCACTGGCCGAAACCGGCGCGCAAGCCCGCGAGTTCGACGCCAGCTTCACCCATCTCGCCGTCGCCATGGCCCCGATCGCTCCGGCGAAGGGCGCGGTCGATGTGACGATGATCGAGCCGCCGGCAGAGGAAGCGGGCGAAGTTCTCGGATCGGGCGTCGCGTCGTATTACGGGCGCCGCTTCGCCGGCCGACCGACCGCGAGTGGGGAGCGCTTCGATCCGGCCCAGATGACCGCCGCGCACCGCACCCTGCCCTTCGGCAGCATGGTCCGGGTCACCAATCCGGCGAACGGCCGCTCGGTCGTGGTGCGGATCAACGATCGCGGCCCGTTCCATCGCGACCGCACGATCGACGTTTCGCGCGCCGCCGCCGACGAGCTCGGCCTGGTGCAGCGCGGGCACGGCACCGTCGATCTCGTCCTGCTCGACTGAGCATTCTCCCGGTCACGCGAAACAGGGGCCCCGCTTCACGCGAGGCCCCTGCCGCTCATCGGCCTCGGTGGTGACGCCGACGGGCGTCCGGGAAAGCCGGAGGCGACGCGCAGACCCTGAGGGAGGGGGAGAAGGAGGCCGCGCGCCGCCTCTCGCCGCATCAACCCCGCGTCGTGCTTTCAGGGTCCACGCATAGCGGCGAGCCGTGCGCGCGATGCGATGGCTCCGCCGGGTTAATCGCGGCGACAGACGGTGCCGGCAGGCGGTTAGTGGGCGTTACCCACGACCAAGCAGGCCGCGGCGACCAGCGCCCCGGTCCAGCGGTTGGCGCGGAAGCGGTCGAGCGGGTTGGCCGGCTCGGCCGGATCGAGAGTCGCGACCTGCCAGCCGAGGTGCAAGGCGGCGGGTAGGAGCGCGAGCAACGCGACCCAGTCGCTGCGCAGGAGCCAGAACGCGAGCCCCCACAGCGCGACCGCGCCCGCGTAGAACAGAGCCACCCCGAGGTGGACCCGCCTGCCCAGCCGCAGGGCCGACGAACGAATGCCGACCAGCGCATCGTCCTCCCTGTCCTGCAAGGCGTAAATCGTGTCGTAACCGATCACCCACAGCGCGCAGCCGGCATAGAGCGCGGCGAGAACATCCCAGTTGTCGCCCCGCAGCGCGATCCACCCCACCGGCGCGCCCCAGCTGAACACCAGGCCGAGCCAGGCCTGCGGCCACCAGGTGATCCGCTTCATGAAGGGATAGGCGGCAACCAGCGCGAGGCTCGCCAGCGCGACCAGTTGCGCCTGCCAGCGGAGCTGGAACAGCACGACCAGGCCGACCACGCACAGCGATCCGAGCCAGCCCCACGCCAGCCGGTGCGAAATGCGTCCGCTCGCCACCGGGCGCGCCGCCGTCCGCGCGACTTTCCGGTCGAGCTCGGCATCGACGATATCGTTGTAGACGCACCCTGCTCCGCGCATCGCGATCGCGCCGAGGAGCAGCCACAGCAGCAGTTCGATCTGCCAGCCCGCCCCTGCCAGCCACAGCCCGAAGGCGCAGGGCCAGAACAGCAGCCACCAGCCGATCGGCCGGTCGAACCGCGCGAGCTGCGCGAGATCGCGCGGCATCTGCGGCAGCCGGCCGACGATTCCGCGATGTTCGCTATCGGGGACGATGTTGTCGGTCACTGGTCTTGCCCTAGCGCCGCGGCACGGCCACGTCATCCCGGGCTTGATCGGGGATCGCTCTGGGTTAGGGTCCAGGCCCTGGATCGGCGGCACGCGACGACGATCCCGACTTTCGTCAGAATGACCATTGAGGAGTTGAATGCCCGCCACCCC
>CAMPIA010000230.1 GCA_946886175.1 uncultured Altererythrobacter sp. | reverse complement strand
GGCGCGCGAGCGGCCCGGCGCCGGGAAAGACCATCGCCCACGGCACGTCGGTCGGGCGACCCCAGAGCTCACCGTTGACGAAGTTGGCGAGGCGGCCGAACATCATTCCGAACGGCACGTTGACCGCGATATAGTCGGCCACGCGCAGGAAGTTCAGCCCGCCGCGCCACGCGACGAAGGCGATCGCCACCAGCACGCCGAACAGCCCGCCGTGGAAGCTCATCCCGCCGTCCCACAGGCGCAGCAGTTGCCAGCTCACGAAGCCGTCGCCGTCGAAGCCGGTGAACAGCCCGGGCTGATAGAACGTCGCGTAGCCCAGCCGCCCGCCGATGATGATGCCGAGCGTGCAATAGAAGAACAGGTCGTCGGCATGGCGCTGCGCCATCGGCGCGCCGGGCGCCTTCACCATGCGCGACAGGTGCCAGTAGCCGAGCATGATCCCGGTCAGGTAGGCGAGCGAGTACCAGCGCAGCAGGAAGAAGCCGAGGTCGATCCCCGGGGTCAGGCCGAGCTCGGCCCACTGGATCGGCTGGGCGACCGCGCCTGCCGTGGCGGCAAGTAGTGACAGCAACAGGCGAATTCCTTATCGTTTGTCCCGCCGCGCGGGCTTTTCGCGCGGCTTTTGGCATAGAGCGAGACGGGGTGAAACCCCGCGTTCGAGCGTTCGGCGCGATTTGTTCCGCCGAGACGTAGCGGCAATGCTAGAGGAGAGAGAATCGATGCCGAGCGAACTGGACAACGATCTTGAGCGAATCATCGGCGAGCTGACCAAGCCGGGGATGCCGTTCGAGACCGAGCCGGTCGAACGCTTCGGCCAGGCGCTGCCGGCTTTCAAGAATGCGCCGCCGAGCCTGGCGCATTATTTCGCCCACTTCTGCAACGAGCATAAGGATCAGGTCTTCCTGGTCGACGGCGGCGTCCGGCTGACCTTCGGCGAATGCTGGGCGGCGGCGAGCCGCGTGGCGGCGGGTCTGGCGGACCGGCACGGGATGAAGAAGGGCGACCGGGTCGGCCTCGCGGCGCGCAATTCGGCCAACTGGATCGTCGCCTACATGGGCGTGATCATGGGCGGCGGCTGCGCCACCCTGCTCAACGGCTTCTGGACCGGCGAAGAGCTCGCCGACGGCGTTCGCATCGGCGAATGCTCGCTGGTGCTCGCCGATGCGGAGCGCGCCTACCGGCTGGAGGGCACCGATCATCCGGCGCAGGTCATCGAAATTTCGCACGACCTGCCGCCGTCCGAAGGGCTCGCGCCGATCTGGGGCGAAGGCGACACCGCGATGCGCATGCTCGGCGAGCTGGGGCCGGACGATCTGGCCACGATCCTCTACACCTCGGGTTCGACCGGGGCGGCGAAGGGCGCCTGGTCCGATCACCGCGGCGTCGTCAACGGCACGATGAGCTATGTCTCGCAGAGCGCGATGGCGGCGCAGCTGCTGGGCGAACGGGGCCAGATGCCGAGCACCCAGGCCTGCGCGCTGATCGCGGTGCCGCTGTTCCACGTCACCGGCGAAGTGCCGCTCTTCCTCCAGAGCTACGCGATCGCGCGCAAGCTGGTGCTCATGCCCCGGTGGGATGCGCGCGAGGCGATGCGGCTGATGGAGGCGGAAGCGGTCAGCTACTTCGTCGGCGTGCCGCTGATGAGCTACGAGATCGCGACCCATCCAGAGCGCGACAGCTTCGATCTGACCGCGTGCAAGAGCTTCGCCGCCGGCGGCGCCCCGCGCCCGGTCGATCATGTGACCAAGATCAAGCAGGCCTTTCCCGAAGGCTTCCCGCTGCTCGGTTACGGCCTCACCGAAACCAACGGCGTGGGCTGCGGCAACTTCAACGAGAACTACATGGCCAAGCCCGGATCGACCGGGCGGGCGAGCCGGCCGCTGGTCGACCTCGCGATTGTGAACGAAGACGGCGAGCGGCAGCCGCAGGGCGCGGTGGGCGAGGTCTGCATCCGCACCATCGCGAACTTCCGCGGCTACTGGAAGAACGAAGAGGCGACCGCCGCGGCGTTCTTCGACGACGGTTATTTCCGCACCGGCGACCTCGGCTATCTCGACGCCGACGACTACCTGTTTATCGTCGACCGCAAGAAGGACATCATCATCCGCGGCGGGGAGAACATCTCCTGCCTCGAGGTCGAAGAGGCCATTTACGGCCACGACGTGGTCGCCGAGTGCTCGGTCTTCGGCCTGCCCGACGAACGCTTCGGCGAAATCCCGGCGGCGGTCTATTACTGCAAGGACGATTGCACGCTGACGCCCGACGAGCTGCGCGATTTCCTGGCCGGCCGCATCGCGCCGTTCAAGATTCCGCAGGTCGTCTGGCGGGCCGAAGAGCCGCTGCCGCGGCTCGGCACGCAGAAGATCGACAAGCGCGCCGTGCGCGCCGCCTACGGCCCCGCTTACGGCAAGGAGCCGCTCGAGACTTGAACCAGGTTCGCATCCCCAAGCAGCGCGCCATTATCGACCGGCGCGTCCTGGCGGAGCGGATCGCCGCGCTGACCGCCGAGGGGGGCGACAAGGCGCGCGGCGCAGTGGTCGAGGCGTTGCGCGAGGCGCTCGAAGCGGGGCGCGAGGAACTGCGCCGACGGCTGGAGCGCAAGCCCCACGCGGGGCACGAATGCGTCGCCGGGCACGCCTTCCTGGTCGACCAGCTCGTGCGGCTGATCCACGATCACGTCACCACGCGCGTCTACCCCGCGGCCAACCGCTCCGAAGGCGAACGGCTCGCGATCCTCGCAGTCGGGGGCTACGGCCGCGCCGAGATGGCGCCGCATTCGGACGTCGATGTGGCCTTCCTGACGCCGACCCGCCGCGCGCCGTGGTGCGAACAGGTGATCGAGGCGATCCTCTACTATCTGTGGGACCTCGGGCTGAAAGTGGGCCATTCGAGCCGCACGCCCGACGACATGGTGCGCATGGCGAAGGAGGATGTCACCATCCGCACCGCGCTGCTCGAAGGGCGCTACGTCTGGGGCGACGAGCCGCTCTACGACGCGGCGCGGCGGCGCTTCTGGGCCGAAGTCGTGACCGGCACCGAGCGCCAGTTCGTCGCCGAGAAGCTGGAAGAGCGCAACGCGCGGCACAAGCGGATGGGGAACAGCCGCTACGTCGTCGAGCCCAACGTCAAGGACGGCAAGGGCGGCCTGCGCGA
>CAMPIA010000229.1 GCA_946886175.1 uncultured Altererythrobacter sp. | reverse complement strand
CGCCCTGCTCGGGCGAGCGCAGCGTCGGCTCGGCATGCCAGCGGCGCGCGTCGAGCACGTGCAGGCGTTCGAGCAGCGGTTCGAGCACCAGCGGGTCGGCGATGTCGATCCCGGCGCTGTTGCGGCGGCCGGGGAAGATGTCGGCTGGGAGCGGAATCGCGGGATTGCGCTTGGGCTCGAGCGCGGCGAGCTCGGCCACCGGATCGCCGGTCAGCTCGGTCACCGGCACTTCGGCATCGGCCATGCGGTTGACGAAGCTGGAATTGGCCCCGTTCTCGAGCAGGCGGCGCACGAGGTAGGCGAGCAGGTCCTTGTGCGTGCCGACGGGGGCATAGATGCGCACCGGCGTCTTGCGGTTGCCCTCCACCGCGGCGAGTTCGGCATAGACCTCCTCGCCCATGCCGTGGAGCCTCTGGAATTCGTATTCGCCCTCACCCCGGGCGGCGAGCGCCTTCACCGCGCCGATGGTATAGGCGTTGTGCGTCGCGAACGCGGGGTAGAGCACGTCGCGCGCCTCGAGCAGCTTGGCCGCGCAAGCGAGGTAGGACACGTCGGTCCCGACCTTGCGGGTGAAGACGGGGAAATCCTTGAGCCCGGCGACCTGGCTCAGCTTGATCTCGGTGTCCCAATAGGCGCCCTTGACCAGCCGCACCATCAGCCGCCGGTTGTGCCGCCGGGCGAGCTTGGCGGTCCAGTCGCACAAGGGCACGCCGCGCTTCTGGTAGGCCTGGATCGCCAGGCCGAAGCCGTCCCATGCGCTGCCGTCGGGGCGGGTGAAGATGGCATCGTCGGCCACCAGCGCTTCGAGGATGTCGAGCGAAGGCTCGAGCCGCTCGGCTTCCTCGGCATCGATGGTGAAGTGCATGTTGGCGTCGCGCGCCTTGATCGCGAGGCCCTTCAGCATCGGCACCAGCGCCTTCACCGCCGCCTCGGCGTGGAAGTGGTCGTACTTGGGGTAGAGCGCGGAGAGCTTGACCGAGATGCCGGGCGAGTTCGAAATGCCGCCGTCGGTTTCGCGGGCGAGCCGCGCGATCGCGTTCTCGTAGGCCTGGCGATAGCGTTCGGCGTGTTCGAAGGTCATCGCCGCTTCCCCGAGCATGTCGAAGCTGTGCGTGAGGCCTCTGGCGCGCTCGGGCGCGGCGCGCTTCAGCGCTTCCTCGATCGTGCGGCCGAACACGAACTGGCCGCCGAGAATGCGCATCGCCTGGAGCGTGGCCTTGCGGATGACCGGTTCGCCCAACCGGTTCATCGTGCTGCGCAGCGTACGGCCCATGCCGCGCTGGGTCTGCTCGGGCCGTTCGAGCACTTCGCCGGTCAACATGAGCGAGAACGTGGCCGCGTTGACGAAGGTGGAGGAGCTTTCGCCCAGATGCTCGGACCAGTCGATATGGCCGATCTTGTCGCGGATCAGCGCGTCGGCGGTCCTGCTGTCGGGCACCCGCAGCAGCGCTTCGGCCAGGCACATCAGCGCGATGCCTTCCTCGGTCGCGAGGCCGAACTGCTGCAGAAAAGCGTCGATCCCGCTCGCCTTGCGGCCACGCGCACCCGCGATCAGCTTGCCCGCGAGCGCCGCCGCCTCGCCGTGGACCGCGCTGGCGGGCGCCGCCTGCCGCAGCCGCTCGGCGAGACAGGCTTCCTCCTCCTGCCGGAAAGCGAGGCGGACGGCGGTGCGATCGAGGGGGGAAGCAGGCATTGGCGACTCGGCTGGGAGGGGAGGGATTCGGCGGCCCTTGGACGCGCTTGCGGCCGCGATCAAGCGAAGTCGCGGGCGAGCGCGGCCGCTACGTTTTGGCGGGGCTTGTCGCCGAGATGGAGCCCGAGCTTGCCGCGCCGCCAGAGCACGTCGTCGGCGGTATGTGCGAACTCTTCGCGCCGCAGATAGGCGACTTCGGCTTCGCTCAGTCCGCCGCCGAGATCGCGGCCCATGTCGTCGAGCGCGCGGGCGGCGCCGATCACCCGTTCGATCCGCGTTCCGTAGGCGCGCGCCATGCGCCGCGCGGTCGCTTCGGGCAGCCACGGCCACAGCGCGCGCACTTCGATCAGGAAGGCGTCGAAGCCGTCGGCGAAGTCGCCGCCCGGCAGCGCGGCATCGGCGGTCCACGGCGCGCCGGGGACGGGCAGGTGCGCACCCAGCCGTTCGAGCGCGTGTTCGGCGAGCCTGCGGTAAGTGGTGATCTTGCCGCCGAATACGCTCAGCAGCGGAGGGGCGGCGGTTCCGCTGTCGTCGACCGGCGCGTCGAGCGCGAAGGCATAATCGCGCGTCACGGTCGCATTGCTCGCGGCGTTATCCTCGTAAAGTGGTCTAATCCCTGCATAAGTTGACACGACGTCTGCCGGCGCGACCGGTTCCGAGAAATACTCGGAGGCCGCCGCGCAGAGATAATCGCGCTCTTGTTCCGAGATCGCCACCGCGTCGCGATCGCCCTCGAACAGCTGGTCGGTAGTGCCGATCAGGGTGAAGTCATGCTCGTAGGGGATCGCGAACACGATCCGTCCGTCGCGATTCTGGAAGATGTAGGCGTGCGGTCCGGCGAACTTGCGCCGGATCACGATATGGCTGCCCTTGACCAGCCGCAGGTGCGCCTCCGCCCCGGTGCCGAGCGCCATCGCCGCGACATCGTCGACCCACGGCCCCGCCGCGTTGGCGACTGCGCGCGCCCGCACCGTCTTGCCGCCGCCTTCGGCGCGCAGCATGGCGCGCCAGTGATCGCCCGCGCGCTCGAGCGCGATGCAGCGCGTTCGGGTCATGACCTGCGCCCCGCGCTCGCGCGCATCCATGGCATTGAGCACCACCAGCCGCGCATCGTCGACCCAGCAGTCCGAATATTCGAACCCGCGGGTGAACCGGCCCTTCAGGATCGCGTCGTGCGGGGGCTTGCCGAGGTCCACCCCGCGGCTGCCGGGCAGCGCGCCGCGCCCACCCAGCCGGTCGTAGAGGAACAGCCCCAGCCGCAGCATCCATTTGGGCCGCAGCCCGCGATCGTGCGGCAGCACGAAGCGCAGCGGGCGCACGATATGCGGCGCGATCCGCAGCAGCACCTCGCGCTCGCGCAGCGATTCGCGCACCAGGCGGAACTCGTAGTGCTCGAGATAGCGCAAGCCGCCGTGGACCAGCTTGGTGCTCGCCGAGGAGGTGTGGCTGGCGAGATCGTCCTTCT
>CAMPIA010000228.1 GCA_946886175.1 uncultured Altererythrobacter sp. | reverse complement strand
CGATGGCGCGGCTCGCGAGCTACGAGAAGCAGGCGGTGCTCCAGCACTGCGTCGGCCGCTTCCAGGAGCGGTTCGACGAACTGGCCTATGCACTGTGCGTCGAGGCGGGCAAGCCGATCCGCGATGCCGAGGGCGAAGTCACCCGCCTGATCGACACCTTCCGCATCGGCGCGGAGGAAGCCGTACGCAACTATGGTGAGATCCAGCCGCTCGACATCTCGGCGCGCGCCAGGGGCTATATGGGCATGTGGAAGCGCGTGCCGATCGGGCCGTGCAGCTTCATCAGCCCGTTCAACTTCCCGCTCAATCTGGCGGCGCACAAGATCGCCCCGGCGATCGCGATGGGCTGCCCGTTCGTGATGAAACCCGCCAGCCTCACGCCGCTGGGCGCGATCATCATGGGCGAGGTGCTCGCCGAGTGCGACGTGCTGCCCGAAGGCGCGTTCTCGATCCTGCCCGCAAGCCGCGACGGGGCGGACCTGTTCACCACCGACGATCGCCTCAAGCTGCTCAGCTTCACCGGCTCGCCCGGCGTCGGCTGGGACCTGAAGGCGCGCGCGGGCAAGAAGAAAGTGGTGCTCGAACTGGGCGGCAATGCGGCGGTGATCGTCGACAGGGACGCCGACCTCGATCACGCGCTCGAACGGATCGTGTTCGGCGCCTTCTACCAGTCGGGTCAGAGCTGCATCGGGGTGCAGCGGATCATCATTCACGCGGACATCTACGACACGTTCAAGGCGATGCTGGTGAAGAAGACCAGGGCGCTCAAGTCCGGCGACCCGAAGAAGCGCGAGACCTTCATCGGCCCGATGATCTCGGAGAAAGAAGCCGTGCGCCTGAAAGGCTGGATCGACCTCGCGGTCGAGAACGGCGCGGCGCTGCTGTGCGGCGGCACGCGCGACGGCAACATGCTCGAGGCGACGCTGCTCGAAGGCGTGCCGCGCGATTGCGACGCGAGCAAGGAGGAGGCGTTCGGCCCGCTCGCCAACCTGTCGCAGTTTACCGATTTCGGCGAAGCGCTCGAGCAGGTGAACGATTCCAAGTTCGGCCTTCAGGCAGGCGTGTTCACGCGCGACATCCACCAGGTGCTCGACGCGTGGGACACGCTCGAAGTCGGCGGCGTGGTGGTCAACGACGTCCCGAGCTACCGCGTCGACAACATGCCCTACGGCGGGGTCAAGGATTCGGGCCTCGGCCGCGAAGGCATTCGCTTCGCGATGGAAGACATGAGCGAGATCCGGAACCTTATCATCCGGCGGGAGAGCGCGGGGTAGGCCTCACGCATCGACCAGCAGCAACAGCTCGCACTCCACCGTCATGCACGGCTGCGGCAGCAGGACATGATCGACGCGGGTTACCGTGGCGTCGGCGACGAGTTGGCCCGGGATCGCGAATTCATGCTCGGGCAGGGCGGCGATGAACCGCTCGCCGGCTTCGACCGCTTCGAGCCCGGCGAAGCGCAGCTCGACCGTATGGCGCGATCCTTCGAAGGTCACGCTGGCCCAGGCGGTCTCGGAATGGCGCAACAACCCGGGGCGGCCCTCGGCGAGCGCGAGCAGCGCCTCGCGCAGCCGGTCGCCGAGGGTGCGGCGGGCGGGAAGCGGATCACGCGGCACGAGTCGTCTCCCGCCCGGCTTCGAAACCTGCGATGAAGGCGCGGATGCGCGCCTCGGTGGCCGCGCGCGGTTCACGACCGTTTCTGAGGTCGAACACGAAACGCGGGTCCTGCACGGTCAGGCGGCCGAATTTCGTGGCCGGCATGCCGTGCGCGCGGAGGAATTTTTCGACGGAGCGGATCAGCATGGCTCTCCCCAGAATCGGAACATATCAGGAACATGACGAATCACGGGGTCGCACCTGAAATCCTACTTGTCTAGGAAAAATCCTGTGATATGCAGGAAGAATGTCAAATCTCAGCGAAGCAGAGATGAAAATCCGCGCACGGTTGCTCGCGCTAGCCCGGGCGCGGAAGGTAAGCTTGGCCGGTCTGTCCGAGCTGATCGGGCGCAACCCCGCCTATCTCCAGCAGTTCGTCGGTCGCGGCAGCCCGCGCAAACTGGAGGAGAAGGACCGCCGGACGCTGGCCGAATTCTTCGGAGTGGGCGAAGCCGAGCTCGGCGCGCCGGACAGGGCGGACCGGTCGCAGCCGGGTTCGCCGCCCGGGCGGTGGGTCGCGGTTCCACGCCTCTCGCTCGACGCTTCGGCGGGGCCGGGAGCGCTTGCGGCGCAGGAAATTCCCTTCGACGCGTTTCACTTCTCGCCGATGTGGCTGCGCGAAATGGGGCTCGACGGCGCCGACCTTACCGCGATCCGGGTCGAGGGCGATTCCATGCACCCGGTGCTGCGGTCCGGCGACGAAATCTTCGTCGACCGCAACAAGCGCGGCCACGAGGGCATCCATGTCGTCCGCATCGGCGACGCGCTCCACGTCAAACGGCTCCAGGCCAGCGCGCCGGGCCGCATCGCGCTCGTCAGCGAGAACACCGCCTACGCCCCGATCGACCTCGCCCGCGACGAGGTCGAGGTGATCGGCCGCGTGGTGTGGAAGGGCGGGCGCATCTGATCCTTCCCGTGCCGGGGAGGATTGATTGTCCGCCGCTTCGCCGCCACATCCCCGCCATGACCTCTCCGACCCAACCCCCGATGCGCGCCGCGATCATGCCCGTCACGCCGCTCCAGCAGAACTGCTCGCTGATCTGGTGCACCACTACGATGCGCGGCGCGCTGGTCGATCCGGGCGGCGATCTCGACAAGCTCAAGGCCGGCGTCGCCAAGGCCGGCGTCACGCTCGAGAAAATCCTCGTCACCCACGGCCATCTCGACCACTGCGGTCAGGCGGGCGTGCTGGCCGAGGAACTCGGGCTGCCGATCGAGGGACCGCACGAGGCCGACCGGTTCTGGATTTCGCGGCTCGACGACGACGGCCGCCAATGGGGCATGGACGCCAGAAGTTTCGAGCCCGATCGCTGGCTGGCGGACGGCGACACCGTCACCGTCGGCGAACTCACGCTCGAGGTGATCCACTGCCCGGGCCACACCCCGGGCCACGTCGTGTTCTTCCATCGCCCGAGCAAGTTCGCGATCGTCGGCGACGTATTGTTCCAGGGTTCGATCGGCCGCACCGACTTCCCGATGGGCAACCACCAGGACCTGATCGACGCGATCA
>CAMPIA010000227.1 GCA_946886175.1 uncultured Altererythrobacter sp. | reverse complement strand
ATTTCTGGGCCGACTGGTGCGGCCCGTGCAAGATGATCGCGCCCGCGCTCGAGGAAATCAGCGAGGAACTGGCGGACAAGGTGACGATCGCCAAGATGGACATCATGGAAAATACCGGCGTGCCCGGTCAGATCGGCGTGCAGTCGATCCCGCTGATGGTGCTGTTCAAGGATGGCAAGCCGGTCGCGCAAAAGCTCGGCGCCGCGCCGAAGGGTCAGCTCAAGGGCTGGCTGGAAGGCGAGCTGTAATCATTTCTTCAACTGCCTGAGGTCCCGCCTGCGCGGGGATCCGCGGATTACAGTTCGGCCATCCGTGCCGCCAGATCATCCCACAGCGCCGGGCTGGCCGCGCCGAGCAGGCCCGGCTTCTCCCACTCGTCGACCCGATAAGGCGAACCGTCCGGCCGGGCGGCTTTGCCCCCGGCCTCGTTGAGCCACAGCACGCCCGCGGCGTGATCCCAGGCGAGAGTGCGTTCGAAGATCGACACGTCGTTCACGCCGAGCGCGAGGCGCGGATATTGTTCGGCGGCGCAATAGGGGATGTCGGTCAGGCGATAGTGCGGGGCGACGTGGCGCCTCACGGCCTTGCGGCGCGCCTCTTCCATGAAGATCAGCGAGATCGCGGCGAGCGGCGGCGTCTCGCCGGTCGCCTTCGCCTGGACGCGTTCGCCGTCGATGAACGCTCCGCTCCCCTCGTGCGCGGCGCAGAAACGCCCGCTCAGGCAGTCGTAGATCCAGCCCGAGCGGGCCACGCCACCTTCCGCGCGCGCGATGATGACGCCGAACGGGGGCTCGCCGCGCGCGAAATTGCGCGTGCCGTCGAGCGGGTCGACGATCCAGCAATCGCCCGCCAGCGCATCCTGCACCGCCGGGTCGGCGTGCGCGGCCTCCTCGCCGACGACCGGCAGCGCGGGCTCGAATGCGGCGAGAGCCTCGGTCAGCAGCGCCTCGGCGGCGCGATCGGCCACCGTGACCACATCGCCGGGCGCCTTGGCCTCGATCTGCGCATCTTCCAGCGCACGGTAGAGCGGCAGGATCGCCGCTTCGTTGACGCGCCGCATAAGCGCCAGGATCTCGCGGTCGAGCACGCTCACGAGCGGTAATCCGCGTTTATCGCGATGTAACCGTGGGTGAGATCGCAGGTCCACACCGTCGCACGGCCCTCGCCGAGCCCGAGATCGACATCGACCCGGACGTCTCTGCCCTTCAGGTGCTCGGCGACCGGCGCCTCGTCGTAATCGGCCAGCGGCAGGCCTTCGCGCGCGGTCCAGTGGCCGCCGAAACCGATCGAGAGCCGGTCGCGATCGGCCGGCTCCCCCGCCTTGCCCACCGCCATGACCACGCGGCCCCAGTTGGCGTCCTCGCCCGCGATCGCGGTCTTGACCAGCGGCGAATTGGCGACCGCGAGCCCGACCTTGCGCGCGCTTTCGTCCGATACCGCGCCGCTCACCGCGATCTCGATGAACTTCTGCGCCCCTTCGCCGTCGCGCACCACGAGATGCGCGAGTTGGCGGCACACGTCGTGCAACGCCGCGGCGAAAGCGTCCGCGCCCGGATCGCTGGACGAGGATAGCGGCGCGTTGCCCGCCGTGCCGGTGGCGAAGGCGAGCACGGTGTCGCTGGTCGAGGTGTCGCTGTCGACCGTGATGCACGAAAAGGTCCGCGCATTGGCTTCGGATAGCAGGCGCTGGAGAAACGCAGGCTCGACCGCCGCATCGGTGAACACGTAGCCCAGCATCGTCGCCATATCGGGGGCGATCATGCCGCTTCCCTTGACGATCGCGCACAGGGTTACACTGGTATCGCCGATCACCGCCCGCGCCGTCGCGCCCTTGGGAAAAGTGTCGGTGGTTCCGATGGTTGCAGCGGCTTCTTCCCACGAACACTCGGTGGCGGCGAGCGCCGCGGCAACCCCGGCGCGCGCTTTGTCCGTGGGCAGCGGAACGCCGATCACTCCGGTCGAGGAGACGAACACCTCATCGGCCGGGCATCCGAGATGATCGGCTACCTGCGCCATGATCGCTTCGACCGCCGCGCGCCCGCGATAGCCGGTGAAGGCGTTCGAGTTGCCCGCATTGACCACCAGCGCCCGCGCCCGGCCCGCCTCGATCTGCTCGCGTCCCAGCTCGACCTCGCTCGAGCAGCACACATTGCGTGTGAACACCCCCGCCACCGCGGTGCCTTCCGCCAGCTCGACATACGTGAGGTCGCACCGCCCCCAGTCCTTGTACCCGGCTCGCGCCACGCGCGCCGCCACGCCTGCTATCGGCGGCATTTCGGGAAAGGGCACGGCGAGGGGAGAGCGTTCGAGGTCCATGCGCCGGCTCCTACCTGTCGCGCGCGCGCGGGTAAATGCGGCTTTCGTGGTGGACGATTCGACGAAAAGCGCCTATCTTGCGATCAAATGCTGACCCGTCTTCTCGCCTGCCTTGCGCTCATTACCGGGCTCGCCGCCGCCGGCGCCCCGGCGAATGCCGCCTATGCGCAGGCGCTGAGCGCCGAAGTCGGAATCAGCACGGCCGAGGCGCAGCCGAGCAAGACGCTGCGCTGCGGCGCGATCGCGCGCAAGGGCAAGCTGCCCGCCAAGGCCGATCCGGCGCAGGACTGCAGGCAGCGCAAGCCGATCGTGATCTACATCCCGACCGTGCAGTTTGGGCCCGACCGCGCCTTCGAATAGGCGCTTTCCAGCACTTCCGGTTACCCTCCGCCGCCCCGTGCAGTGCGCACGCGGGCGGCTCGCATCCATTTCAGTCCTGACAGGGCCCTTCCATGTTCCAAGCAATCGCCAAGTCCATTTTCGGCTCCGCGAACGACCGTTACGTCAGTTCACTGGGCAAGATCGTAAACCAGATCAACGCGCTCGAAGAGCAGATCCAGGCGCTTTCCGACGAAGAACTCCAGGCGCAGACCGCGAAGTTCCGCGCCCAGCTCGAGGCAGGCAAGAGCCTCGACGACATTCTGCCCGAGGCCTTCGCCACCGTGCGCGAGGCTTCGGTCCGCGTGCTCGGAATGCGCCACTTCGATGTGCAGATGATCGGCGGGATCGTGCTCCACCGCGGCGAGATCGCCGAGATGCGCACCGGCGAGGGCAAAACGCTGGTGGCGACGCTCGCGACCTATCTCAACGCGATCGAGGGCAAGGGCGTCCACGTCGTCACCGTCAACGACTA
>CAMPIA010000226.1 GCA_946886175.1 uncultured Altererythrobacter sp. | reverse complement strand
GCTCGCGCTCGGCGGCTGCGCGCGCGCGAGTGACGCACCGACGCTCTGGGCGATCGGCAACGAGGCCGCCAATCTTCCCCGGCTGCTCCCGCGCCTCGGACTGGGTCATGTCGGCATCCAGGCGCTGCCGTGGTCGGGCGCTCACCAGAAACTGCTGACCGGCTACGTCGGCGACGCGCTGCCCGACCTGGCGCAAGTCGGCAACAGCTGGATCGCCGAGCTCGCCGCGCTCGGCGCGCTCGATCCCGTGCCCGCCGATCTGGGCATCGGCCCCGACCAGTTCGACGCCGTGCTCGCGAGCAACCGCATCGACGGGCGGCTGATGGCGGCCCCGTGGTACGTCGATACCCGCGTGCAGTTCTATCGCACCGACCTGTTCGCGCGCGCGGGCTACGATGCGCCGCCGCTCGAGTGGCAGGGCTGGAAGGCCGCGCTCGCCCGGATCCGCGCGCAGGGGACCGACTACGGCGTGCTCCTGCCGCTCGACGAGTTCGAACACCTGCAGACATTCGCGCTGTCCGCCGGGGCCTGCTTTCTGCGCGACGAAGGCACGCGCGGCGCGTTCTCCTCGCCCGTGTTCGTCGAGGCGCTGGGGTTCTACAAATCGCTGTTCGACGAGCGGCTCGCCCCGATCGTCACCGGCGCGCAGATCGCGAACCGATGGGCGGAATTCGCACGGGGCTGGTTCGCGACCTACCCCTCGGGGCCGTGGATGATCGGGGAGATGCGCGATCGTCTGCCCGCCGCGATGCAGGATGCGTGGGCAACCGCGCTCAACCCGGGGCCGGACGGCGCCGGAGCCGCGGTGCCCGGCGGGTCGAGCTTCGTGGTGTTCGCCGAGGGCCAGCGCAAGCGCGAGGCGTGGGACATCGTCCGCCGCCTGCTCGCGCCCGACGCGCAGCTCGCCCTGCACCATGCGACCGGCGACCTGCCAGCGCTACGACCGGTCTGGGATGCGGCCGATCTGGCGCAGGATCCGATCGTCGCGCCCTTCGCACGCCAGCTCGAGCTTGCGCGGCCGCTGCCCAAGGTGCCCGAATGGGAACGGGTGGTGAGCGAGATGCAGGTCGTCGCCGATCGCATGGTCCGGGGCGAATTCACCGTGCGCGCCGCGGCGGCCGAAATGGACCGCCGCGTCGATGGAATCCTCGCCAAGCGGCGCTGGATGCTCGACCGGGACGCGGCGGCGTGAGCGGCGCCTTCGCCCACGCGGAACGGCGCGCCGGATGGCTGTTCAGCGCGCCGGCGCTCATCGCCATCGCGCTGTTCTTCGTCCTTCCCACCCTCGCCTCGCTCGCACTCAGCCTGACCGATTTCGACATCTACGCGCTCGCCGATATCGGCAATCTGCGCTTCGTCGGACTCGCGAACTACGCCGCGCTGTTCGCCGATCCGCTGTTCTGGACCGCGCTCGGCAACACGTTGTGGTTCGTGGTGCTCGGCGTGCCGTTGGTGGTGGCGGTCTCGCTCTTCGCCGCGATTCTGGTCAACGAGCGCGCGGTCGCCTGGCGCCCCGTGTGGCGGGTCGCGTTCTTCGCGCCCTACGTGGCGACGCTGGTGGCCGCGGCGGTGGTGTGGAAATACCTGCTCCACACCCGCTACGGCCTGGTCAACTATCTCCTCGGCGGGCTCGGGCTGCCGCCGGTCGACTGGCTCGGCGATCCGCGCTGGGCGATTCCCGCGATCACCCTGTTCGTGGTGTGGAAGAGCTTCGGCTACGCGATGCTGATCTTCCTCGCCGCGCTCCAGACCGTCCCGCGCGAACTCGACGAGGCGGCGCGGATCGACGGCGCGGGCTGGTGGTCGCGGCTGCGCCACGTCACCCTGCCCGCGATCGCGCCCGCCGCGTGGCTGGTCGCGATCCTGACCGTGATCGCGATGTTCCAGCTCTTCGCCGAACCTTACGTGATGACCGAGGGCGGCCCGGCGCAATCGACCGTGACCGTGCTCTACCTGATGTTCGTGGAAGGCTTCCAGTGGTGGAACCTCGGCATGGGCGCGGCAGTGGCGGTGGTGCTGTTCGCCTGCATTCTCGCCGCCGCGCTGCTGCCGGCGATGGCGCTGCGGCTGTTCCGGGTGCGCAGGCCATGATCGCCGGCCGCCTGATGACCGCGCTCGCGGCGCTGTTCGCCGCGACGACGTTGGCGCCGCTGCTGTGGATGCTTTCGGTCAGCCTGATGCAGCCGGGCGCGGCCGCGCAATTTCCGCCGCCGCTGGTCCCCGCCGATCCGACGCTCGCCAATTATCACGAGCTTTTCGCCACCCAGGGCATGGGCGTGTTCCTGCTCAACAGCGTGCTCGTCTCGACCCTGGCGACGCTGCTCGCGCTGATCTTCACCCTGCCCGCCGGCTACGCCTTCGCCAAGCTGCGGTATCCGGGCCGCACGGCGACCGTGCAAACGCTGCTCGCGCTGCTGCTGATTCCCGGGCAGATCGGGATGCTCCCGCTGTTCCTCGAACTGAAGGCGCTGGGCCTGGTCAATTCCTATGCCGGGGTGCTCGTCCCCTGGCTTGCCGGGATCATCGGCATCTTCCTGGTGCGGCAATATGCGCTCTCGATCCCTGACGAGTTGCTCGAAGCCGCGCGGATCGACGGGGCGAGCGAGTGGCGAATCTTCCGCCACATCGTGCTGCCGATCCTGCGCCCCGCGATCGCCACCCTCGCGGTGTTCGTGTTCCTCGGCAGCTGGAACGACTTCATGTGGCCGCTGATCGTGCTGTCCGATCAGGACCTCTACACCCTGCCCGTCGCGCTCGCCTCATTGGGCCGCGAGCGCGCGCAGGATATCGAATTGATGATGGCCGGTTCGGTGGTGACCACCGTACCGGTGCTGATCCTGTTCCTGGCGTTGCAACGCCAGTTCATCGGCGGGTTGCTCGCCGGAAGCGTCAAAGGATGATGATGAAACGACTGCTACTCCCGCTTGCCCTGTTCCTTTCCGCCTGCACCGGACACGGCGCTGTCGCCTCGACCCCGCCCGAGCCCGGCCAGCATCCGCAAGCGCCGGTCGATGCGGGCGGCTATGCCTACCAGCTCTACCTGCCCACGGGCGCGGCCGCAGCGGACGACGACGGCGAAGCGCGCTGGCCCTTGTTGATCTTCCTTCACGGCTCGGGCGAGCGCGGCAGCGATATCGCCAGGGTCAAGGTCCACGGCCCGCCCAAGGTCGCCGACCGCGATCCGACCTTCCCCT
>CAMPIA010000225.1 GCA_946886175.1 uncultured Altererythrobacter sp. | reverse complement strand
GCGAAGTGCCAGGCGCTCGCCTGATAGTTTTTCTCTGCAACTGGTTCGGTTGCGCCGGCCATGACCGGCCCCTAGCTCCGAAAGCCGGAAGCGACAGCAAAAAGGATATATCCCGGATGCACGAAAACCTGTTCCAGCCGCTCACGATGGGCGCGCTCGAAGCGAAGAACCGCGTGTTCATGGCGCCGCTGACACGCGGCCGCTCGACCCAACCCGGCTCGGTCCCCAACGAGATGATGGCGACCTACTATCGCCAGCGCGCGGGCGCCGGGCTGATCATCAGCGAAGCCACCGGGATCAGCGTCGAAGGCCTCGGCTGGCCCGCCGCGCCCGGCGTGTGGAGCGAGGAACAGGTCGAGGGCTGGAAGCTGGCGACCGACGCAGTGCATGCCGAAGGCGGCCTGATCGTGCTCCAGCTCTGGCACATGGGCCGACTGGTCCATCCCGATTTCCTGGGCGGCGAGTCGCCGGTTTCGGCCAGCGCGACCACCGCGCCCGGCCACGCGCACACTTTCAACGGGCGCAAGGATCACGAGCAGGCGCGCGCGCTATCGGTCGAGGAGATCGCGCGGGTGGTCGAAGACTATCGCACGGCGGCCGAGAACGCGAAGCGCGCCGGGTTCGACGGCATCCAGCTCCACGGCGCGAATGGCTACCTCGTCGACCAGTTCCTGCGCGATTCGACCAACCTGCGGACCGACGAATACGGTGGCAGCCCCGAGAACCGCGCGCGCTTCCTGCGCGAAGTGCTGACCGCGCTGATCGAGGTCTGGGGCGCAGACCGCGTCGGCCTGCGCCTGTCGCCCAACGGCGAGACGCAGGGGTGCGACGACAGCGATCCGGCAGCGACCTTCAGTGCGGCGGCGCGGGTCGCGCAGGAGCTCGGCATCGCCTTCCTCGAGCTGCGCGAACCGGGGCCGGACGGGACGTTCGGCCAGACCGAGGTGCCCAGGCAGAGCCCGCTGATCCGCGAAATATACACCGGTCCGCTGGTGCTCAATTCGGACTACGACGCCGCCCGGGCCGAGCGCGATCTGGCCGAGGGCAAGGCCGACGCGGTCAGCTTCGGTCGACCCTATATTTCCAACCCCGACCTCGCCGAACGCATCCGGACGGACGCGGAATTGGCGCCCAATCACGATGCGCCGCGCAGCTGGTATGCGCCCGGACCGGAGGGCTACATCGATTATCCGGCGATGGACGAAACCGTCCCGGCCTGACGCCTATTCGCCATTCTCGTCGCCCGCTGCTTCTTCGGGAGCAGGGGCGGCGGGTTCGGCTTCGCCCTCACCGGCAGGGGCTTCTTGCGCGGGAGGTTCGGCGGCGACCTCGCCCTCTTCGCCGTCCGCGTCGCCGCTTTCGGCATCGCCGGTCGGCTCGGTGCGCAGGGGCGGCGATTGCGACTTCACGGTGTCGAACGGCAGCATCTCGTCGCTGATCGTGCCGCCGAGCACCTCGCCCTCGGCGGTGCGCCCGTCGGCCGCGCCATCGCTTCCGCTATCGCAGGCTGCGAGGAGCGTAACCAGCGCCGCCGCGGCTATCGTCTTGTGCTTCATGTCTTCACTCCACAGGCGCGCGCGAGCCCCTCGAGGAACCCGTCGGCGCGCGCCGCCAATGCCTCGTCCCATTCCTCCGGCGCAACCTTCACGCCGAGCCGTTCGAGGCTGGTGACGCCGTAGTCGGCGATCCCGCACGGCACGATCCCGGCGAAATGCGAAAGATCGGGCGCCAGGTTGACCGAGAAACCGTGCATCGTGACCCAGCGGCGCACGCGCACGCCGATCGCGCCGATCTTCGCCTCCCCGCCGTCGATGTCGCGCGTCCAGATGCCGATGCGCCCCTCGGCGCGCCGGGATTCGACCCCGAAGTGGCCCAGAGTGTCGATCACCCAGCCCTCGATCGCGTGGACGAAGCAGCGCACGTCTTTACCGCGCTTGTTCAAATCCAGCAGCACGTAGCCGATCCGCTGCCCCGGCCCGTGATATGTGTAGCGCCCGCCGCGGCCCGCCTCGACCACTTCGAAGCGCGGGTCGAGCATTTCGCCTGCCGCGGCGCTGGTGCCCGCGGTATAGACCGGCGGATGCTCGAGCAGCCAGACGAGCTCGCGCGCCTCGCCCGCCGCGATCGCGCGGTTGCGCGCCTCCATCTCGGCGAGCGCGGCGCGATAGGGCACCGGCTCGGTCTCGCGCCGCCATTCGATATCGGATCGGGTATAGCCGGACATTGCCGATTGCGTGGCGCGCCTCGTCCGGCTTATCAAGGGGGAAGACACCGAGAGGGGGATACGACCGTGAAATTCGACATGGGCCGCGCGTGGAATGACACCACCAGACTGCTCAGCGCCAATCGCAGCCTGCTGTCGATCGTGGCCGGCGTGTTCTTCTTCCTGCCCTACGCGGCGCTGATGATGTTCCTGCCCCAGCAGATGGCCGCCTTCCAGGCGCCCGCGGGTGCCGACCCCGAAGCGATGGGCGAGGCGATGATGGGTTTCTACGCCGATTACTGGTGGGTCTTCGTGGTGGTCGGGCTGATCCAGGCGGTCGGCATCATCGCGCTGCTCTATCTCCTGTCGGATCGCCGGCGGCCGACGTTGGGCGAAGCGCTCGGGCAGGGGCTCAAGTACCTGCTCACCTATATCGGCGCGCAGCTTCTCCAGGGCCTGGCGATCGCAGTGCTGTTCGCCATTCCGTTCGTGATCGCGCACGCGGGCTCGACCACGGTGGCGGTGCTGTTGGGTCTCGCGCTGCTGGTGGCGGCGATCTATCTGTTCACCAAGTTTTCGCTCAGCACGCCGGTGATCGCGATCGAATCGCAGGGCAACCCGCTGACCGCGCTGTCGCGCTCGTGGTCGCTGACCAAGGGCAACAGCCTGCGGATATTCCTGTTCTATCTGTTGCTGTTCATCGCAATGATGGTGGCCTCGATGGTCCTTTCGGTCATCGTCGGGCTGGTGTTCGCGATCGGCGGCGCGGAAGTGGCGATGATCGGCAACGGCCTGTTCAGCGGCCTCGTCAACGCGCTCCTGGTGACGGTGTTCGCGGCGGTGCTGGCGGCGGTCTACCAGCAGCTCGCCGGGCCTTCGACCGAAGCTTACGAGAACACGTTCGAATAGAGGTAACGGGCGGCCGCGAACGTCGGTTCAGGCCGCCTCGTCCTTCCAGCCCCAGAAAAGCTGGCACGGCAGCACGTTCCAC
>CAMPIA010000224.1 GCA_946886175.1 uncultured Altererythrobacter sp. | reverse complement strand
ACGAGGAATTCGACGACGGCGATCTCAAGAGCGAGATGGTGACCAAGGAAGCGCGCTTCTTCCGCTTCCTCAGTTCCAACACCAGCTACGATCCCGACCGGCTTGCGTTCGACCAGCAGAAGCTGCGCGAGTTCTATCTGACCGAAGGTTACGCCGATTTCCGCGTGGTTTCGGCCGTCGCCGAGTTGACGCCGGACAAGCGCGATTTCATCATCACCTACGTCGTGGAGGAAGGCGAGCGCTACAAGTTCGGCGATGTCGCGGTCGACAGCCAGATCCGCGACTTCGACAGCGAGCGCATGACGCAGAACCTCGCGATCCAGGGCGGCGAGTGGTACAACGCCAAGCTGGTCGAGGACACGGTCGAACAGTTGACCGAGCTCGCCGGTACGTTCGGCTACGCCTTTGCCGACGTCGAGCCGCAGTTCGTACGCAATCAGGAAGACCTCACGATGGACGTTACCTTCGTCCTGCGCGAGGCGCCGCGCGTCTATGTCGAGCGGGTCGAGGTCAACGGCAACACGCTGACGCAGGACAAGGTCGTCCGCCGCGAGTTCCGCGTCACCGAAGGCGATGCGTTCAACTCGCTGCAGGTCGCGCGCACGACCAACCGCATCAAGTCGCTCGGTTACTTCCAGGAAAACTTCGAGGTCGAGCAGGTCGAGGGCAGCACTCCCGACCGCATCATTCTCCAGGCGAACGTCGAAGAGCAGCCGACCGGTGAGTTGCAGCTTTCCGCCGGTTTCTCCTCGATCGAGAACTTCATCCTCGCCGGCTCGATCAAGCAGAACAACTTCCGCGGGCGCGGCCAGACGCTCGGCGCTTCGGTCAACTATTCGCGCTACTCGCGCTCGGCCGCGATCAGCTTTACCGAGCCCTATCTGTTCGATCGCAACATCTCGGTCGGTGCGGACATCTACCGCAAGGATTACAACAGCTTCAACTTCACCAACAACGATCGCAACCGCACGTTCGAGCAGTCGACCACCGGCTTGTCCCTGCGCGTGGGCGTGCCGCTGACCGAGTATATCTCGGCCATCGGCAGCTACACGCTCAACTACGACGACGTCTCGCTCGACGAGTTCAGTTATTATTCGGACATCGACGGCGACGGCACCACCGAGTGCGATCCCGTCCTCGCCGGCCGCTATTTGTGCGAAGCGGTGGGCGAGCGGCTGAGTTCGATCCTTGGGCTTACGGTCGCGCTCCAGACGATCGACAACCCCTACCGGCCCACGCGCGGCCACACGCTTTCGCTCAGCACCGAATTCGCCGGACTGGGCGGCGAGGTGAAGTATCTGCGGCTGCGCGCCAAGGGGGCGAAGTACTGGTCGATCTTCGGCGGGTTCATCTTCTCGGTCCAGGGCGAAGGCGGCTTCATCAAGGGGCTCGAGGATCGCGGCCCGGGCATCGACGATGTGCGCCTGACAGACCGGTTCTTCCTCGGCGAACCGCAGTTCCGCGGATTCGATATCCGCGGCGTCGGCCCGCGCGTATTGCGCCAGCCGATTCGCGACACCGATGGCGACGGCGTGGCCGAAGTCATCACCGACCGCGATCAGGTGGGTGACGATTCGCTGGGTGGCAACGCCTATTACCTCGGGCGCGCCGAGCTCGAGATTCCGCTCGGTTCGGGCGCGCAGGAGCTCGGCCTGCGGCCCTCGATCTTCCTCGACGTCGGCGCCTTGTTCGACGTGACGCAGCCGATCCTGCAAAATGCGCCGTTCCCCAACGGCATCCAGCGGCAGGCGCGCGATGGCAACGGCAACCCGCTGTTCATCGATCCCACGGATCCCGACGACGTCACGATCGATCCGACCGACGGCATGGGCAATGCCAACGATCCGGTGCTGTTCCAGGTCGCGGCGCCATTCCAGGAGGTCTTCCTCGGCGATTCCGCCAGCCCGCGCATTTCGGTGGGTATCGGCGTGAACTGGAACTCGCCCTTCGGGCCGTTCCGCATCGACTTCGCGCACGTGCTCAGGAAACAGCCGGGCGACGACACCAAGCAATTCACCTTCAATGTAGGAACTCAATTCTGATGAAGAAATTTCTCCAGCCGGTGCTCGCCGCCGGTCTCGTGCTCACCGCCGCTTCGGCGCCGGTGCTCGTCGCGCCTGCCGCCGCGCAGGACGCGCGCGGCGTGGGCGTGGTCAACATAACCGCGGTGGTGCTGAACTCAAACGCCTACAAGACCGCCGAAACGCAGCGCCAGACGACCTACAAGGCGCAGATCGACCAGGCGCAGGCGCGCCAGCAGCAGCTCGCCGCGCAGATCCAGCCCCTGGCCGACGCGTTCAACGCCGCTCGCCAGTCCGGCAGCCCCGATCAGGCGTCGCTCCAGCAGCAGCTGACGCAGATTCAGCAGATCCAGCAGGCCGGCCAGGCCGAGCTGCAGGAAATCCTCGCCCCGATCGCGCTGAGCCGCGCCTATGTGACCGAGCAGATCGAGGAGCGCCTCGACGCCGCCGTGCAGGCCGCCGCGAGCAAGAACAACGTCACGCTCGTGCTCGATGCGGGCTCGGGTCAGGTCCTCTACGCCGACGCGGCGCACAACCTGAACCAGGCGGTGCTCGACGAGCTCAATACGGCGCTGCCCAGCGCGCAGCTCGTGCCGCCGGAAGGCTGGCTGCCGCGCGAGATGCGCGAACAGCAGGCCGCCGCGCAGGCTGCCCAGCAACCCGCGCAGCAGGCGCAACCGACGCAGCCGTCCGGCCGTTGATCGGACACGCGAGCAAGGCAGGGCGATGAGCGAGCAACCGGGCTCACCCGCGTACGACATCCGCAAGGTGCTGGCCGCCCTGCCGCACCGCTATCCGCTGCTGCTGGTCGACCGGGTGCGGTCGATCGATCTCGGCGAGAAGATCCATGCGGTGAAGGCGGTCACTTTCAACGAGGACTTCTTTCAGGGGCACTTCCCGGGCGCACCGATCATGCCCGGAGTGCTCCAGGTGGAGGCGATGGCGCAAGCCGCCGCGATCCTCGGGATCGAGACGCTCGAGCTCGCCGGAACGGGCAAGCTGGTCTATTTCATGGGCATCGACAACGCCAAGTTCCGCGCGCCCGTGACGCCCGGCTGCCTGCTCGATCTCGAGGTCGAGTTCCTCCAGAAGCGCAGCCGCGTGTACAAGTTCAAGGGCCGCGCGAGCGTGGAGGGCAAAACGACCTCCGAGGCCGAGTTCACCGCCATGATCGCCGATCCGCCTTCCTGATT
>CAMPIA010000223.1 GCA_946886175.1 uncultured Altererythrobacter sp. | reverse complement strand
ATACACGCTGACCGACGATATCGAGTACATCAAGCCGAAGAAGCGGGTTTATTGATCAGGCTCCCGGGATTCAGTTACAGAGGGCCCATGCTAAGGTGATTGCAACCAAGCGCCGAAGTCTGCCGCGACATGCACGACATGCACTATATCGATGGCATCCTCGGACACTTGATAGAACACCAGGTGCTGTCCGCAGCGCATTTCGCGAAGCCCGGGGCGACCATCGACTTCGGGATAGCGTAGAGGGAACTCGCGCAGCGACTTGATACTCTGTCGCAAGTGCGCGGCATATCGGCGCGACTGCTTAGCGCCCCAAATCGATTTGGTGTATCTGGCGATCCCGCGCAGTTCGGCTGACGCCGCGGCGCGGAAGATCAGTTTTCGCACGATGCGCGGTATTCTTCCTCGAACCAGCGGTCGATGTCGAACTCCTCGTCGATCGGACTGGCGAGACCTTCATCGATCTTTTCGAGCAGCTTCGAGCGGAACACCGAGCGCTCCTCGTGGAGACGCAACGCATCGCGGATTACCTCGCTGGTCGATCCGAACTCGCCGGATTCGACCTTTCTGCGCGTGTACTCCACGAACCTGTCGCCCAATGCGATGGAGGTGGTTTTCGCTGGCATGAAGCAGATATAGCAAATATTGGTAACTCTCTCAATGCGAACTGCCTCCATTCTCGCGCCGATCCTGCTGGTCTCGTGCGCCGCCGCGCCTTCCGCGCCGCCCGAGGCGCTCAGGATCGATCCGTTTTATTCGCAGTACGTCGATGCAGGGGGTATCCCGATCGTCGCGTCCGCGCGGGTCGAGGGGGCAGCGCTCGCCGATGCGCGGCGGATGATCACGGACATGCTCGCCTATCGGCCCGACCTTGCGGCAGTTCTCGCGCGCGAGGGGTATCGGGTGGCGATTCTCGGCGAGGAGGAGGCGATCACCGACCTGCCCGAGAACGCGCACTGGACCAAACCGGCGCGCGACGATCCGCGGCTTACGCGGTGCGAGCGTAAGCACTACGACGATCGGATCGGCAGTCTCTCCGATCGCGAGTACTGGAACGCGCGGGTGCGGGGGATCGGCGGGGTCTATACGGTGGGGGCGGAGGAGGACGTGCTGGGCAAGCCCAGCAGCCGCTATTACGGCGAGACGATCCTCGTCCACGAGTTCGCGCACAACGTGCTCGATGCGATCCGGATCGCCGATCCGGCGCTCTACGCCGAGGTCGAGACGGCCTACGCGAAGGCGCTCGAGGAGGACCTCTGGCTCGACGAGTACGCGAGCACCACGGTGCAGGAATACTGGGCCGAGGGGACGCAGTTCTGGTTCAATTCCAATCGGCTCGCGGTGTTCGACGGGCGAAAAATCCTGAACCACGACGATCTTGCGGCCTACGATCCGCGCCTCGCCGCCGCGCTGACGCAGGCCTACGGCGCGCGTCACCGGCTTGCGGCCGACCCGTTCCACCGCCATCCCGCGCGCGTGCCGCCCGGGCCGATTCCGGCCAACACCGCGGAAGTGTGCTGACCGGATTTCCGCACCCGCCGGTTTCGCATTTTTTAAGTTTCCCCCGCCACGGTTCGCGCTTCGCGACAAGGGAGCGTGCGCCGGGGGGCGGACGACACGATTTGGACGTTTTCACGCTCTTCGGGGCCAATGCGATCATTCTGCTCGTCATGGCGCTGGGATTCCTGGCCGCCTGGGCGCGGCGTCGCGAGGCGTGGTGGCCGGCGTGGATCGTGGCCAATGTCGTGATCGCCGCCGCGCTGGTGCTGCTGATCGTGACCCCGCCGCAGAACCTCTGGCTGCTCGCGATCCCGAACGCGCTGCTGGCGGCCGGCTTCGGCCTGCGCTGGCGCGCCGCGCGCCTGTTTACCGCCTGCCGCACGAGCTGGACGCCGATCTGGGCGCCGGCCACCGCGATCCTCGCCGCGTTCGCGCTGGCGGGTCTGTTCGGCGCGGGTCCGCTGTTCGCGCTGATCAACCTGGTTCTCGCGACGCAGGCCGCGGCGATCGCCCGGCATTTCTGGCGTGAGCGCGCGCCGGCTTCGTTCTCGAGCCACGGTCTCGTCGCGGCTTACGGCGTGATGGCGGTCTCGTTCGCGATGCGCGTGATCGAGGGGCTGGCGTTCTTCGACCGGTTCACCAGCTACTTCCCGCTCGACGGCACCCTGCCGCTGCATTTGGTGATCGGGGTGATCCACACCTCGGCGAGCGGGGCGTTCGCGCTGTCGATCGCCTACGAGCGGACCGCGGGGCAGATGCGCGACGAGCGCGACAGCGCCAAGCGGCAGGCGCAGAGCCTCGGCCGCCTGGCCGAACGCGACGCGCTGACCGGGCTGCTCAACCGCCGCGCGATCGAGCCGCGCTTCGCCGAGCTGCGCGCGGCCGGATTCTCCACGCTCGCGGTGGTGGATCTCGATCATTTCAAGCGGGTCAACGACGCCTGCGGCCACTTGCGCGGCGACGAGGCGCTGCGAGCGGTGGCGGCTGCGCTCGCGCCCGACGACGACTGCCTCGCGGCGCGCATGGGGGGCGAGGAGTTCGTTCTGCTGCTGCGCGGAGCCGAGCCGCGCGAACGGGTCGAGGCGCGCCGCCAGGCGATCGCGCGGCGGGTCGCGTCCGACGTGCCGGGCCTGCCGTGCGTCGTCACCGCGAGCGTCGGATTGGTCGAGCTGCCGCGCGAAGGACTGGCGCAAGTCGTCTTCGCCGAGCTTTACGCCGCCGCCGACCGGTTGCTGTACGAGGCGAAGAGCGGCGGCCGCAACCGGATGGTCGGCGAACGGCTGCGGCTGTTCGAGGCGCGCGCGCCGCGCCGGAGCAGAAGCGCCGCCTGAAGCGTCACTCCTGCTCGACGCGCCGCGCCTCGACGATCTCGACCGGATCGGCGAGCATCTGGCCTTTCATCCAGCCTTCGCCCTTGTCCGGATCGGTCGGTGCGGCGTGGATCGCCTCCACCACGTCCATCCCCTCGACCACCCGGCCGAAAGCGGCATAGCCGGCACGCAGTTCGGGATCCTCGGAAGTCGGGTCGGCGTCCATCCCGGGCTGTTCCTGCAGCATGATCGAGAAATCGCCGGTCGCGGTGCCCGGGGCGTTGCGCGCCATCGACAGCGCGCCGCGCACGTGGGTGACGCCGGTCGCGCTGGTAGGCTCGTGCGCGATCGGGGGCAGGACGCGCTCGGGATCGTGCTGGGTGCCCGCCTGGATCAGCCCGTTGGGCTGCTCG
>CAMPIA010000222.1 GCA_946886175.1 uncultured Altererythrobacter sp. | reverse complement strand
GCGCAAGTGGGCGCGGCTGGCAGAGCGGCTGGGCGCGCCCGATACCCTGCTCGAGATCGGCTGCGGCTGGGGCGGGCTGTCGGACCATTTCGCGCGGGCCGGCGCGAAGGTCACCGGGATCAGCCTGTCCGAAGAACAGCTCGAATGGGCGCGTGCGCGGCACGACCCGGATATCGAGTTCCGCAAGCAGGATTATCGCGACGTGCGCGAGCAATACGATGCGATCGTCAGCGTCGAGATGGTCGAGGCGGTCGGGCGCGAATTCTGGCCGAGCTATTTCGACTGCATCGCCCGCTGCCTCAAGCCCGGCGGGCGCGCCGCGGTCCAGTTCATCGCGATGAAGGACAGCCTGTTCGACGCCTATGCGAAGAGCGCGGATTTCATTCAGGCCTATATCTTCCCCGGCGGGCTGCTGATCCTGACGCGCGAATTCGAGCGGCTGGCGCGCGAACGCGGGCTGCGATGGGAAAACTGCGAGGGGTTCGGGCGCGACTATGCCGAGACGCTGAAGGCGTGGCGCGAACGGTTCGATCGCGCAGTCGCCGAAGATCGCCTGCCGCCCGAGTTCGACGCGCGCTTCCGGCGGCTGTGGCGCTATTACCTGATGTATTGCGAGGGCGGCTTCCGCGGCGGCGGGATCGATGTCCACCAAGTGACGCTGGTGAAGGAGGGATAACGATGCGAGTTTGGGGTCTGGCGCTGGCGACGGCGCTGCTGGCGGGGTGCGCCACCGCGCCGGTCGCGAACCGCGCGGAAGTCTATCCGACGCAGCCGGCCGAGGCGGTGCCGCTCGAAGATCAGCAGGTGCTGTTCTGGGACGATGCGACCCGCGCCGACCGCTTCCGCCGGATGGAGGATATCTTCGCCGGCATCGAAACCGCGCCGGCTGGCGACGTGCGCGATCTGCCGCCGGGCGAGCCGTTCGACGCGGCCACGCTGGCGAAAGTCGAGGATTATCTCACGGCGATGAACGCCGCGGGGATCATGGTGCTGCGGGACGGCAAGGTGCGGCTCGAGAGATACCGCCTCGGCTTCGGCCCCGAGCAGCGCTGGACCAGCTTCTCGGTCGCCAAGAGCTTCACCTCGACGCTGCTCGGCGCGGCGTTAAAGGACGGCAGCATCGCGAGCCTTTCCGATCCGGTGACACGCTATCTGCCCGAACTCGAAGGCACCGCATACGAGGGTGTCAGCGTCGGTCAGGTCGCGACGATGACCTCGGGCGTAAAGTGGAACGAAGACTACGCCGATCCGAACAGCGACGTTGCGCGGATGCTCTCGGTCGCGCCGGTCGAAGGCGAGACGCAGGCGGTCACGTATGCCCGCACGTTGACGCGCGAGGCGCCGGCGGGCGAAAAGTGGGTGTACAAGACGCTCGAGACCAACCTGCTCGGCGATATCGTCGCGGCGGCGACCGGCGAGACGCTCGCAGCCTACGCCAAAGAGAAGATCGTCGATCCGGCAGGCTTTGCCGGCGGGCTGTTCTGGATGACCGACCTCACCGGCGGCAACATCGGCGGGTGCTGCCTCTCGATCCGCCTGTCGGACTATGCCCGGATGGGCCAGTGGGTGCTCGAAGGCGGGCAGCCCTCGGTGCCCGAAGGGTGGTTCGCCGAGGCCGGGGCGGCGCAGGTCGATCTCGGGAAAGGCTACGGTTACGGCTATCAGTGGTGGACGTATCCCGGTGGCTTCTACGGCGCGCAGGGCATTTTCGGCCAGTACATCACCATTGCGCCCGAGCAGCGCATGGTGATCGCGGTGGTCTCGAACTACCCGACGGCGACCGGCGAGGGGCTGAGCACGGCGCGGATGGGCCTGTGGCGAACGCTGATCGAGGCCGGCGCGCGCTGAAGGCGAGGGTTCAGCAGACGCTGCGGTAGACGCCGCTGCTCTGGTGCTGGCCGACGATGTTGTCGTGCACGATCGGGCTCAGCAGCTCGGCGAACGCGCAGCCGACCTGGCAGTTGTCCCACCAGATCACCTCGGCCTGAAGCGCGCCGAGGCCCGGCAGGGTGATCCAGCAGAGCTGGCCCGGATGCATGCGGTTGATCGCCGCGGCCGAAAAGCCCGAAACCGAGAGGTCGTGGACCACGGTCTGGAAGCCGCGGCCGCCCGAGGCGCGCAGTTGCGCGGGGATCGCCAGCCGGGTGCGCGGGGCGCAGCGATCCTCCTGCGCGGCGATCGAATAGCGTTCGAAAGATCCGACGGTCATCGCTCAGTTCCTCGTTGTGTCGCGGCCCCGCGGGCGCAGGGATGCGCGCGGTGCGGGCGAATGCTCGCCGATTCTGCTTTCTGTAGCGTTGCGGAGGAAGGTTAAGCGGGATTCACCACGCGCTCGCGATGGCGCGTGTCGAAGCCTTCGGCGGCCAGCGCGGCGATGCGTTCGCCGACGATCGCGGGCTGCTTGACCGTTTGCGGATCCTCGCCCGGATAGGCCTTGGCGCGCATCGCGGTGCGGGTCGCGCCCGGATCGACGATCGCGACGCGGATATCGCCGAGCTTGCGGACTTCCTCGGCATAGGAGTCGAGCAGCGATTCGAAGGCCGCCTTGGTCGAGCCGTAGGCGGCCCAGAAGGCGCGCGCATCGGACCCGACGCTGCTCGTCAGGCCGATCACGCGCGCACCGTCGCTGCGCTTGAGCAATGGGTCGAACGCGGCGAGCAATGCCTGGGTCGCGAGCAGGTTGGTGGTGACCGCCTGCGCGAACTGCTTGGGCTCGATCTGCGTCACCGGGGTCAGCGTGGGCAGGTAGGCGGCGGAGATCACGAGCACGTCGAGCTTGTCCCACCGGCTCGCGATCGCCGCGGCGAGGCGCGCGATCCCGTCCTGCTCGCCGAGATCGAGCGGGGCGATCGTCGCCTGGCCGTCGGCATCGTGGACCGCATCCTCGACCGTTTCCAGCGCGCGCACATCGCGGCCGGTGAGCACGACGTGCGCGCCGTCACGCGCCAGCGCGACCGCGGTGGCGGCGCCGATCCCGCGGCTCGCGCCGGTGACGAGCGCCACGCGCCCTTCGAGAGGCCGGGTGCCGGGCATCAGGCGACCTTGTCGAACGGGAGCTGCGCTTCGCGATTCTCGCGCTGGGCGAGGTCGGTAAGCGCGGTCGGATAGTCGCCGGTGAAGCAGGCGTCGCAGAACGCCGGACAGGCGGGGTCGCGTGGCTCGTGGCCGACCGCGCGGTAAAGCCCGTCGATCGAGACGAAGGCGAGGCTGTCGGCCTTGATGAATT
>CAMPIA010000221.1 GCA_946886175.1 uncultured Altererythrobacter sp. | reverse complement strand
ATCCCGACGCTGGTGAAGCCGGCGCCGAGACAGCTACCCATCAGGTAGCCCGACAGGCGCGTATCCTTGCCGATCACCACGCGGTGGCGGTGGTCGCCGCGCAGGAAATGGCGGCCCGCTGCCTGACCGACCCGCATCGCGGTGGCGGCGGTCATCACCCCGGCGTTGGTGCGGCCGCGAATGCCGTCGGTGCCGAAAAACTTGCGTCCCATGTTCGAAATCTATCCTGCTGCGATTTGCCAGCGGGTTCTGGCGCGGTTAGGCGGCAAAAGAAAGGGGACCGGCAAACCGATGGCCGTCGAAAGGGCAGAATCGAGCGAACTCCTGGCGATCCGCCTGCCGGTCTGGTGGACCTTCGGCGGGCTCGTCGCGGGATTGCTCGCCGGGCTCGCGCTCGCCGGGACCGATGCGCTCGCGCCGGTGCTCGCGGTGACCGAGCCCGCGGGCACGATGTGGCTGCGCGCGCTGCAGATGACGATCATCCCGCTGGTCGCCGCGCTGTTGGTGATCGGGATCGCGCAAATGGTCCGCGCCGCGCGCGCCGGCAAAGCGGCGCGGCGGATGCTCGGCTGGATTTTCGCGGTGCTGGTTTTTTCCGGCCTCGTCGCCGCGGTGTTCATGCCGCTGCTCCTGAGCGCGTTTCCGATCCCCGCCGCCGCCACGAGCCTGCTCGAAACCGGCGCGATCGCGCCGCAGCAGGTTCCCAGCGTCGCCGAATTCGTCACCTCGCTGATCGCGCCCAACGTGATCGCGGCGGCGGCCGAGACCACGATGCTGCCGCTGACGATCTTCTTCGCGCTGTTCGCGGTCGCCGTCGCGCGTTTGCCCGAAACGCAGCGCGACACCCTGCTCGGCGTGTTCCGCGCGCTGGCCAACGCGATGCTGACGATCATCGGCTGGGTGCTGTGGATCGCGCCGCTCGGGGTCTTTGCACTGGCGCTGGGGGTCGCGGCGCGTGCGGGCGGCGGAGCCTTCGTGGCGCTGATGCACTACGTGCTGGTGGTCGCGGCCATGGGCGGGATCGTGATGGTCGCCGGATATGTCCTCGCCGGGTTCGCGGGCGGCATCGGGCCGTTGCGTTTCGCCAAGGCGATGATCCCGGCGCAGGCGGTCGCGCTTTCGACCCAGAGCTCGCTCGCCAGCCTGCCCGCCATGCTCGCGGTCGCGCGCCGGCTCGGCGCGCGCGAGAGCACCACGGACTTCGTACTTCCACTGGCGGTCGCGATCTTTCGCGCGACGAGCCCGGCGATGAACATGGCGGTGGCGATCTACGTCGCCACGCTGGCGGGCGTCGAGCTGACCCCGGCGATCCTCGCTGCGGGGATCGCGGTGGCGCTGGTCATCAGCGTCGGCTCGGTCAGCCTGCCGGGATCGATCAGCTTCGTCGTCTCGATCGGCCCGATCGCGCTGGCGATGGGGGTGCCGGTCGAGCCGCTCGCGCTGCTCGTCGCGGTCGAGATGCTGCCCGACATCATGCGCACGCTCGGCAACGTGACAATGGACGTTGCGGTGACCGCGGCGACCGATCGGCACGACGAGGAGGAATCCGTATAGAAGCTGCAACCCATCGCCGGCCTGCGCGTTGCCCGGGTGAGCCGGACCCTTTCCACACTGGACACAGGACTAGGAAACCAAACCAATGGCATTCAAACTGATCGACCTGCCCTATGCCGACGATGCGCTCGCACCGGCCGTTTCGGCCGAGACGCTGAGCTACCACCACGGCAAGCATCACCAGGCCTACCTCGACAAGACCAACAAGGCGATCGAAGGCACCGACCTTGCCGACAAGTCGCTCGAAGAGGTCGTCGCGGCATCGCGCGGCAGCGACAAGGGGCTGTTCAACAACGCCGCGCAGAGCTGGAATCACGGGTTCTACTGGCACTCGATGGCGCCCGACGGCGGCGAGCCTTCGGCCGAGCTGGCACAGCTCATCGATGCCGACTTCGGCTCGCTCGACGATCTCAGGAACAGGCTGGCCGAGCGCGGCGCGGGCCATTTCGCGAGCGGCTGGGTGTGGCTGGCGGAAAAAGGCGGCCAGCTCTCGATCGAGGAAACCCACGACGGCGACACGCTTGCAGATCAGGGTTTCAACCCGCTGCTGACGATCGACGTGTGGGAGCACGCCTATTACCTCGACCACCAGAACAAGCGCCCCGACTACCTCGACAAGGTCATAGGCGGGAAGCTCAACTGGCGCTTCGCGTCGGAGAACCTCGCGCGCGGCGAGACCTGGAAGTATCCGGGCTGACCGCGAACCGTCGATAGCCAACCGGAAGGCCCGCCCCGCATCGCGCGGGGCGGGCCTTTTGCTACGCGGGTTCTTCCTCGGTGCCCATGTCCATGAGGTTGGTCGCGAAGAGCGGCTCGCCGAAGATGAAGCCGATCAGGTTCGGCCGCCCGACATGGTCGAAAAACGCGGTCAGCATCAGCAGGATCGGCACCGACAGCAGCGCGCCGAACACGCCCCAGACCCACGAGAAATAGCTGAGCGCGATCAGGATCATCACCGGGTTCATCGTGAACCGGGCGCCCAGGATCGAGGGCGTGACGAGGTTCGATTCCACCGTGTGCAGCCCCAAGTAGGCCGCTGCCGGAATGATCCCGAGCAGCACCGTATCCGCCGTGCCGATACCGAACAGCGCGAGCAGCGCGGTCATCGCCAGCGGTCCGATATAGGGCAGGAAGTTGAGGATCGCGGCGAGCCCGCCCCACATGACCGGCGCCTCGACGCCCAGCGCCCAGGCACCGAGCGCGACGATCACCCCGATGCCGGCGTTGATCCACGAGACGGTGAGGATGTAGGCGGCCACGCGGTCCTGCACCTCGCGCATGACCCGCGCGGCCTTGATGCTGGTGCCGAAGCTCGCGCGGTCGAACAACAGATGGCGCCGCAGCCGCACGCGCGCCTCGATCATGAAGAACGTCATCAGGAAGGTCAGCAGGATCTCGAGCAGCACGCTCGGCGTCGCGAAGGCGAGCTGCTCGATCACCGAGGGGCTCGCGAGCACGACCTCGCGGCCGCCGTCCGAGCGGCCCATCAGTTCGGCGAGCCGGTCGTTGGTCATCGCGACCCAGGCGAACTGGTTGCGCAGCTCGGTGAAGCGGCGGCCGACCTGGTCGGCCATCTCGGGCAGCGTCTCGAACAGCGCGACCGCCGGCTGGAGAATCAGAGCCAGCGCGAGCAGCAGCACGCCGAAGAAGATCGCCAGCGCGATCAGCGAGGCGAGTACGTTGGGC
>CAMPIA010000220.1 GCA_946886175.1 uncultured Altererythrobacter sp. | reverse complement strand
CAAGGCGTTCCACGCGCAAGTGCTCGGCACCGGCGCGCTGCCGCTGCCGGTGCTGGAAAAGAAGATCGACGACTGGATCGCCGCCGGGGGGCCTGCCACCCGATGACCGACACCGCGATCTGGCACGGCGGGATCACACCCGATCCCGCCGCGCTGACGCGGTTCGGCGAGAAGGGGATGCCCGCGCATATCGGGATCGAGTTCGTCGAGGCGGGCCCCGATTTCCTGCGCGCGCGGATGCCGGTCGACCACCGCACGCACCAGCCCTTCGGCCGGCTCCACGGCGGCGCCTCGGTCGCGCTGGCGGAGACGGTCGGCTCGGTCGCCGCGGCGCATACGCTGGATCCCGAGCGCTTTGCCGCAGTCGGCATGGAGATCAACGCCAACCACGTGCGCCCCGCGCGCGACGGCTGGGTCTATGGCACCGCGCGGCCCGAGAACATCGGCCGCACCACGCAGATCTGGTCGATCCGGATCGAGGACGAGGCGGGCAAGCTGGTGTGCATCTCGCGCCTCACCGCCGCGGTGATCGAAGTCGCGCGCAAGTAGGCTTCGGGGTCGACACCCGCCCACAGAAGAAGGCCCGCCGCTCGCCTGGGCGAACGACGGACCTTCCGCGGGGGGCGGGGGTAATTCAGGAGACTAGAAGCCGAACGCCACCCCGACCTGCGCGCCGACGCGATCGTCGCCGGTATTGCCGGCCACGCCCGCCGAGAGATAGACGCGCTCGCCCAGCCGGCCGGTCAGCGTTCCGGCGAAGCCCTGCTCGCCGCCATAGGTCGCGGCGTTGAGCGAGACCGAGATGTTGGAATCGGGCACCACCATCGCGCTGCCGAGCGCCATCGCGGCGGCGATCCCGCCTTCCATCCCTTCGAGCCGCAGGTCGAACCTGTCCATGCGCGTTTCGAGCGTCGAGACCCGGCCGCTGAGCGCGTTGAACTGCGCGTCGGTCACCGCCGAGATCGGCGGCGCGGCGAGCGCGGCCAGTGCAGCGCCGTCGCCCGAACTCGATCTGCGCGCGGTTCCGGCGTCGAAGCTGCGCTCGCGCGGCGGCTCGGCCACCGTCTGCTCCTCGTCGAGCATCGCGACCTCGGCCTCGCGGCGGGCCATCGTCGGCTCGCCCGCGGCGAAGGCCGTGGACGCGTCGGTGCCGGTCTGGTCGATCGTGACCGGGCCGGCGTCGGCCGCGAAGGCGCTGGCCCCGGCGCTGCCGACCGGAGTCGTCGAGTAGCCCAGGTTCCCCGCGCTATCGACCGTCACATAGAACAGCTCGCCCGATTGCAGCGCGTTCGAGTTGGCGGTCGGCAGACCGGGCATCGTGTAGCTGTAGTTGCGGGTGCCGAACATGATCTGGTCGGCGCGGGTCGCGGCGGCGAGATAGCCGAGTGCGACCGAGTTCTGGAACGCGGCGTTCGCGAAGTATCCGAGCGCCAGGCTGTTCACGGCCGAGGCCCGGCTCGAGGGCCCGAATGCCGACGAAAAGTCCGCGCTCGCACGCGCGTCGTTCCCGATCGCCAGCGATTGCGAGCCCGAGGCGATGGCGCCGTCGCCATCTTCGTCGTCGCCATCGCCGCCGATCGCGATCGCCCCGGTCCGTGTCGCCAGCGCGACGCCGCCGATGGCGATCGTGCGCCCGGCGCTCGCGGTGGCGCCGCGGCCGATCGCGGTAGAGGTCCCGCCGCTCGCCAGGGCGGTGGTGCCGATGGCGGTGGCATCGAACCCCAACGCGTCCGCGCCATTGCCGATCGCGGTGGCGTTCACCGCGGCGGCATTGCTCGATGCGCCGATGGCGGTTGCGGCGAGCGATGTCGCCTGCGCACCTTTGCCGATCGCGCTGGCGTTGGTCGCGGTCGTGAGGCTGCTGGTGCCGATCGCCACCGCGTCCGGGCCCTGCGCGCGCGACGATTCGCCCAGCGCGACTGCGCGGCTCCCGGTCGCCGAAGCGGCGGGGCCGGTGGCGTTGACGTCGAAGTAGCGGGTTTCCGCCGCGAGCTGCCGCACCGTCACCGCGTCGGTCGCACCGACCCCGTCGGCGAGGTTGACGATCCGCCGTTCGCTGCCCGGCGCACCGATCGAGACGGTGTTCGCCTGGTCCGCGAGCGATCCGGCACCCAGTGCGACCGAATTGGCCGCGGTCGAGGCCGCGCCGCGTCCCAGCGCGACGCCATCGATCGCCGCCGAGGCGTCGCGTCCGATAGCCACGCCTGAAGTGTCCGCCAGAGTGTCGCGGCCGATCGCGATCGCATCGGTCGCGTTGGCTGTCGCGCCGATCGCGTCGGGATCGTCGGCATCGCCGCCGATTGCGATCGCGCCCAGCCCGCCGGCCGAACCGGCCCTGCCGATCGCCACGGCGTCGATGCCCGAGGCGATCGAGGCCGCGCCGAGCGCGGTCGCGCCCACGCCGGTCGCCGCAGCGTCGCGGCCCAGTGCGGTCGAGTCGGTCATCGTGGCGTCGGCCGAATAGCCGACTGCGGTCGAGCCCATGCCCGCGGCATTGCTCGCGGCGCCGAGCGCGGTCGAATTGGCGCCGGTCGCGCTCGAGCTTTCGCCATAGGCCGACGCGTTGGTTCCGCTGGCGGTGGAATTGGCGCCGGTGGCGGTGGAGTTCTCCCCGCTCGCTTCGGCGCTGGAGCCGACCGCGGTCGAATTGTCGCCGCTTGCGTCGGAGTCGGACCCCACCGCGGTGGCGTTTTCGCCGGTGGCGCTGGCGTCGGTTCCGCAGGCCACGCTGAGATCGGCGTCGTCGACAGTCGCGCCGCCGACTCCGTCGAGCAGCAGGCTGAGCAGGCCGCTGGTGTCGAGGTCGAGCAGGCAGGCCTGCGCCTCGGCTTCGGGGGCGGGGGCCATGCCGATCGCGACGACCGCGACCGCGGCGGTGGTGGTAAGAAGTGCTTGATGCCTCATCATCCCATTCCTTTTCCCTGACGTTGACAGAGACTCAGGAATGGGCGGAAAAGCGATCGTATTGTCTAAAGTTTGATCTACGAAGCGCTACCTAATCGCTGTTCATTATCATTGATCGATATTCATTATGTTGCTTCGAGGCGCTACATAGATACAGTTGCACGAACATCAGTTAACGACACATTTTCGCCGCAACTGATTTTTCGAGCAACGCCTGCCGCCCCTTCCACCGTGGACCGGGGGCGTGGACAGCGCCGCATGAGCGCTCTACAACGCGATCTGTCCCCGGGGAGCCTGTCGCGCAAACGCAGGTTGAGAGCGGAATAGCCCGCGACCC
>CAMPIA010000219.1 GCA_946886175.1 uncultured Altererythrobacter sp. | reverse complement strand
CGCGCGGCGACCTGCTCTTCCAGCGCGAGCGCGGTCTGCTCCTCGTCGTCCGAATCCACAGCATAGGTCGTCGCGAGCGCGGAGACCGCGACTTCGCGCGCGGCCATTGCCGGCACCAATGCCAGTGCCATCTCGCGGTTGAACCCGATCGGCGCGACCACCGCGTGCACCCCGGTCGCGATGGTGCCAGCGAACGAGGCGTCGATCTGGCTTTCGCCCGGATCGGCCTTGGGGAAGCTCAGCAGCAGCCACAGCGCGATCGTGGCCATGAAGATGATCGTGCCCGCGCGGCGCAGGAAGACCCAGGCGCGCTGCCACAGCCCGATCGCGAGATCGCGCAGGCGCGGCATCTGGTAGCGCGGCATCTCCATGATGAAGCCGCTCGCGGCGCCCTTGGCGATCGTCCGGCGCATCACCAGCGCCGCCGCCATCGCGCCGAGAATCCCGGCAAGATAGAGCGCGAACATCACCAGCCCCTGCAACCCGATCCCGGGCCCGACGGTGGTCTGCGGAATCACCGCAGCGATGATCAGCGCATAAACGGGCAACCGCGCCGAACAGGTCATCAGCGGCGCAACGAGGATCGTCGTCAACCGGTCCTTGGGATCGGAAATGCTGCGCGTCGCCATGATGCCGGGAATCGCGCAGGCGAAGCTGGAGAGGAGCGGGATGAAGCTCTTCCCCGACAGGCCCACGCCCGCCATCAACCGGTCCATCAGGTAAGCCGCGCGCGCCATGTAGCCGCTCGCTTCCATCACCAGGATGAAGGCGAACAGGATCACGATCTGCGGCAGGAACACGATCACCGAGCCCACGCCCGCAAGCACGCCTTCGGTCACGAAATCGCGCAGGAAGCCGCCGGGGAATGTCGCCACGACCCAGCCCGATGCGGCGGCGATGCTCGCTTCGATCGCGTCGGTGAAGGGCGAGGCCCAGGCGAACACCGCCTGAAACATGACGAACAGCAGTCCGAACAGCACGACCGGCCCGATCCACGGATTGAGCAGGACCTTGTCGAGCCCCGCATGGAGCCGGTGCTGCGCGCTTTCCGACAGGATCGCCGCCTTGGCCATGTGCCGCGCGGCCAGCCGCCGTTCGGGCAGCGTCAGATGCTGGCGCGGATGCGCCTCGGGATCGTCGGACGCGCGCACTTCGGCGGCGGAAATCGCTTCGGCGAGCTCGGCCAGCCCCTTGCCGCGCACCGCGACCGTCGGGATGACCGGCACGCGGAGCGCCTGCTGCAGCGCCGCCGGATCGAGCGTCAGTCCGTCGCGCGTCGCGAGGTCGACCATGTTGAGCGCGACCACCGTGGGGCGGCCGAGCTCGATCACTTCCTGTGCGAACACCAGATGCTGCTCGAGATTGTTGGCGTCGAGCACGATCACCAGGACTTCGGGCAGCGCCTCGCCGGGGAAATCTCCGTGGACGACCTTGCGCGTCACTTCCTCGTCGGGGCTCGCGGCGTCGAACGAATAGGAACCGGGCAGGTCGATCAGTTCGACCGGTTCGCCCGAGGGCAGGATCAGGCGCCCGGCCTTGCGCTCGACGGTGACGCCCGGATAGTTCGCGATCTTCTGCCGCGCGCCGGTGAGCGCGTTGAACAGCGCGCTCTTGCCCGCGTTGGGATTGCCGACAAGCGCAGCGGTGCGTTGGCGGGTCATACCGGCTCCACCTCCATCGCCGCGGCGTGGATGCGGCGCACGGCCACCGTCATGCGACCGACGATCACCGCCAGCGGATCGGCGCCGCCGAACACCCCGCGATGCGCCACGGCGACGCGCGCGCCTTCGTCGAGGCCCATTGCCTGGAGGCGCTTCACGTCTTCGGAGGCGAGTCTGGCCCAGTCGACCGATAGGATGGTCGCCCGCTGGCCTCGGTCGAGCTGATCGAGTGTCATGCCCGCGGCGCTATGGGATGCGCCTGCAATTTGCAACTGATTATCATTAGAGGCTTGAGCGGTCTGTTCAGCGCGCCGGGTAGCGGAGCCGGCCGAGGAAGCGCGCCACGCTGAAATGCTCGCGCTCCCCGCCGAAAAGCTGCGCCTTGGCCTTCTCGAACCGCATGACGCCGTCGATCCGCCGGTCGAGGAAGGCGCGCGTCTCGGCCTTGCTCTCGCTCGTATCGTCGACGAACACCGCCAGCGTCGCGCCATAGATGCCGGCCAGCATCGCGCGCTTGGTGTAATGGTTGTAGTCGGTGGCGGTATCGCCCGCGCGGCGCCACATCGCGTCGGCGCTTCGCCAGCCGAGCTTCAGGCTGCGCGCCGCGTTCTGCGGCATCGCCATCACCGCCATGGCGCGCCGCAAGGCTTCTTCGCGCCCCGTCATCGCATCGAGACGCGCCTGAACCAGGCTGCGAATGCGCTCGCGAATCTTCATCTCCGCGAGCCGCTCGCGGGGCAGCGCCGCCGCCATCGCGGCATCGACCGATTCGATCCACGCGTCGATCATGTCCATCGCCCCGCCCGGATAGGCGAGCGCGGCGACATCGGCATCGACGCCCTCGGACTGCGCCGCGGAACGCACCGCGGCCGCGCTCCACCCGTCGAACACCGCCGCATCGGCCATCGCCGGGGCGAGCGCCACGCGCAATTCGTCGAGTGTCGGATCGTCGGGCAGCGTCATGTCAGAGTTTCGGACCATACGTCTTCTGCTGGCCCTTGCCCGCGGCCTCGGCCTCGGCGATTTCGGCGAGCATGCGGTTGCCGGGCCCCAGCAGCTCGGCATAGTCGCGCGCCGAGCGCCCCGAGTTGTCGGTGCGGTCGGGGTTGGCCCCGTGCTCGAGCAGCAGCTCGACGATCGTCGCATCGCGCCGGTGAATCGCCGAAATCAGCGGCGTCTCGCCGGTCGCGCTGGCGTCGTCGACGTGCGCGCCGGCATCGAGCAGCGCCTCCACCCCGTCGACGAAGCCCAGATTGGCCGCGACGGTCAGCGGGGTGACGCCATTCTCGTCGGCGATGTTGGGGTCGGCCCCCTTGCCCGTGAGGAAGCGTATCCACACCGCGTCGCGCCGCTTGGCGACGATATGCAGCGCGGTTTCGCCGCTGCCGATGTCGCGCGAATTGACCAGCACCGAGCCGGGCCGGCTGAGCGATTCGGTCACTTTCACCCCGTCGCGATCGCGCACGGCCTCGAGGAACTCGTATCCATCGGACATCAGTTGCGCCGCGCCCGGCGCGGCGAAGGTCAGAGCGATCGCGATCGTCGCCATGCGCATTCCGGCGCGGACCATTTCGTGCCTCCCTTTCGCTTCCATCGTGGCTGGAG
>CAMPIA010000218.1 GCA_946886175.1 uncultured Altererythrobacter sp. | reverse complement strand
TCGACCGCCGCCTGGCCGAAGTCGAGACCTACTACGTCTCGTCCAACCCGCGCCTGACCGCCGAAATCGAGCGGCTGCGCTGAGCCACACGGCCGAAAGGATTTCGAACCATGGGACTCGAACTGCTCATACCGCTGGCCCCTTTCATCATGGTCCTGGGCATCGTCTGGATCGTGAAGCACAGCAAGCTGGAGGAAAAGCGCCTCGCCGCAACCGCCAGCCAGACCGCCGAACAGGCCGCGCAATACGCCAGCCACGTTGCCGAACTCGAACAGCGCGTCCGCGTGCTCGAACGGATCGTGACCGACCGCGGCTATGACATCTCGACCCAGATCGAAGCGCTGCGCGACCAGCGCGAGGTAGAGGATCGCGGCGCCGGCGTTCCGCTCGGCACCGCCCGCAGGGAGACCGTGTGATGGACTGGGGCGGCCCCTTCTTCGTCATCGCCATCATCGCTGTCAGCACCGGCGGCTGGCTGATCAACAACTGGATCCGCGCCAAGCATGGCTATGCGCTCGAGGACGAGTGGGGCGGCAAGAGCGAACGTGTCGCCGACGACGCTTCCAAGGGCGAGCTCAAGCGCGAGAACGCCGCGCTGCGCGGCGAGCTGAAGGCGGTGCACGACCGCGTCGCGGTGCTCGAGAGGATCGTCACCGACAAGGGCTACGGCGTGTCGGAACAGATCGAGGCGCTGCGCGACCGGCGCGAGGACAACCCCACCGGCGCGGGCGTTCCGCTGGAGACCGGCAGCAAGGAGCGCGTCCAATGACCCCCGCCGATTTCGTACCGTATATTCCCTGGTTGATCGGCGGCGGCCTGATCGTGGCGCTCGCCGGAACGCTGGGCTGGATCCACCTGACCCGCCTCAGGATCAGACACGGATATCCGCTCGAGGGCATGTGGGGCCAGTCGCTCAAGCCCGAATTGACCAGTGCGGCGATGGAGCGGGTCAAGCTGCTCACGCAGGAGAACGCGGAGCTGCGCGCCGAACTCGGAGCCATGAAGGACCGGCTCGGCAACGTCGAGCGGATCGTCACCGACAGCGGCTACCACCTCACCAGCGAGATCGACCGCCTGCGCGACGTGAAGGAGGCCAACTGATGGACGCCAACCTCGTTCTGATCTTCGGCTTCGTCCTCACGATCGCCAGCCTCGCCTTCCTCACGGCGCACCGAATCCACCGCCGCATGGTCGAGCACGAGGAGCGCAAGCTGGAGCTGCGCGCGCGCACCGAAGAGGCGAAGGCGGAGCGCAACACCGCCAGCAGCGACGCGCAGCGCAAGCTCGAGGAACGCGTGCGGGTGCTCGAACGGATCGTCACCGACGGCAACCACACGCTCGTCGCGCAGATAGAGCAGCTGCGCGATCTCCACGAGATCGACGACACCGTCAGGGAGCGCGCGCAATGAGTTTCTGGACCGCCGTCGTCGTGATCGTCTCGATCTGGGGTTTCGTACAGATCTACACGCATCGGCACGACCACCGCCGGTGGAAGCGGCACGAGCGCGACGATGACCAGCCGATCGCGGCGCCGCAGCCCGACCCCGAGGCGCGGCGCGAGATCGAGGAGCTGCGCGAGCGGATCAAGGTGCTGGAGCAAATCACCGTCGACGGGCGCGAAGCCAGGGCGATCGCCGACGAAATCGAACGGTTGCGGGACAGGTAGCGCCCGCATCGGCGCCGGGTGGCGCGAAGACAGGAGCATTGCACATGAGCGAACAGATCATCCTCGCCGCAGCAGCGCTCGCCGCCATCGGCATCGTCGCGCTCGTTGCCCTGCGCGGCTGGCAGGGCTGGCTGAGCCTGAAGGAGCGCGAACTCGACCGCGTCGGCGCCCCCCGCCCGCGCGAGATCGAGGGCGGCGCGCAAGTCGGCGCCGCGCGGATCGAAATCGCCGACCTCAAGGAGCGCATCCGTAAACTCGAAGCCATCGCCAGCGGGGTGGATTTGTAAGGCAGGCTCGTCATCCCGGCGCTGCTCCATGGATTGCCGCGCGGCCTTCGGCCGATCGCAATGACGGCGGACTTTGTGACGCGGGGCTTTTGTTTCCCCGCCCCTCCCCCTACTTCCCCGCCATGCGAAACCTCGACGACATCGCCGAAGAATACACCTTTCTCGAAGGCGACGAGCGCTATCGCCTGCTGATCGAACTCGGCCGCGAGCTCGAGCCGATGCCCGATGCGCTCAAGACCGACGCCACGCTGGTGCGCGGCTGCTCGGCCGCGGTGTGGGTCTATCCGACCGCGCAAGGCGGGCATTTGCACTTCCTCGCCGACAGCAACGCCGCGATCACCAAGGGGATCGTCGCGCTGGTGATCGCCGCGGTGCAGGACCGGCCGGCGCAGGAGGTGGCGAACATGGACGTCGCCGCCGCGCTCGCGCCGTTCGATCTCAAGAACCAGCTCAGCTCCAACCGCACCCAGGGCGTGCCCAACATGATCGCACTGGTGCAGGATCACGCCGCACGCATCGCGGCAAGCACGCCTGCGGGCGGGTCGGACGGCTGACATGCGCCGCCTCTACCTCGCGGGCGGGCTGATCTCGATGGCGCTCGGCGCAGTCGGCGCGCTCCTGCCATTGATGCCGACGGTCCCGTTCCTGCTACTCGCGGTCTACTGCTTCGCGCGCAGCAATCCGGCATGGGAAAAGCGCATTCTCGACCACCCGCACTGGGGGCCGCAAGTACGCGACTGGCGCGACCGCCGTGCGATCAGCCGCCGCGCCAAGACGATGGCGATCGGCGCGATGACCGTGGGCGCGCTGGTCACCTGGTACACGCTCGGCGCGCCCTGGTACTGGATCTCGATCGCGATCCTGGTGATCTGCGGCAGCTGGATCGCGACGCGGAACGAGTGAGGGGCGGCTCGCCGGCTGCTCGGGGATTCATTCGCCCGCGCTCGATCCGCCGCATTGGTGGCTAGCCGCGCTCGAGACCTTTTAGCCGCTCCGCGGTAACCGGGTAGCCGGCATCGCCGGGAATGCAGATCCAGCCTTCGCCGTCGCGCTCCTCGAAGAACGGGGTGATCGTGCGCGAGGGATAGGCCGCGCAGTCGCGCAGCGCGGCGTCGAAGTCGTCGAACCGGGCGAGCCGTTCGAGGTTGCGGCGAGTGGGGAAGATCACCGTGAGCTCGCCGCGGTCGGCGGCGTCGAGCGCTGCCTGCGCGGTGCTCCAGAACAGCCGGGTGTTCTCGGTCGCATCGACCGTCACGTCTACCGCGCCGGTGCCGAGATCGGCGAGGTAGAAGCGGGTGTCGAACACCCGCGGCA
>CAMPIA010000217.1 GCA_946886175.1 uncultured Altererythrobacter sp. | reverse complement strand
AGGTTAGCCAGCGGAGCGCCAGCGGCACGAGGGTCCCCGCCTCCGCGGGGACTCGGCGCTAACTTTCCACCTCGCGCTCGGCCTTGTCCTCGAGTTCCTCCAGCTTTTCGATCTTCTTCCGGTTGTGCGGGCTGAGCAGGTAGCGCCACACGCCCCACAGGTTGATCGCGAGCAGGATGGCGTTCATCGCCGCGATCGGCATCGCGCCGCTCGTCAGACCCGAAACGATCCAGGTGATCGCGACCGCGCAGAACAGCACGAAGCCCCAGCCGGTGGCCTTGCGGCCGAGATCGGCCGCGATCATTCCCGCTGCGATCATCGTGCCGATCGCCGCGACCCATTCCAGTGTGCCGTTCACGCCGCCGCCTTTCTGCTCGTTGTTGTCATGACCCGCGTTCGCGCATAGCGTTCCCGGAAAGCGCGAGCGAGGAGAGGGGCTTGAGCGATTTTCCGGCGCATCCCGATGCGATAACGGGCGAGTGGCTGGGCGGCGTGCTGGGCGCGCGGGTCGCGTCGATCCGGTGGGAAGCGATCGGCACGGGCCAGGTCGGCGACAGCGTGCGCTTCCACATCGAATACGCGGCGGGCGAGGGCCCGGCCACGCTCGCGGGCAAGTTCGCCGCGGCCGATCCGACCAGCCGCGCAACCGCCGCGATGTTCGGGCTCTACCGCAAGGAGGTGGCGTTCTATCGCCACGCCGCACCGCTGCTCGACGTCCGCGTCCCGCAAGTGCGCTTCACCGATGCGAGCGACGACGGGGCCGCGTTCATCCTGCTGTTCGAAGACCTCGGCCCTGCGCGCGGGGGCGACCAGATCGCCGGCTGCACGCCCGCCGACGCGCGAGCCGCAATCGTACAGGCCGCGGCGTTCCATGCGCCGAGCTGGGGCCGCCCGGACGTCCTCGATGCCGGATGGATCAGGCCGCCGGACGATCTTCGCGAACGCATCGGGGCGATGTATCCGCAGGCCCACGCGGTCTTCCGCGAACGCTACGCAGCCACGCTGGAGCCCGAGCTGATGGCGGTCTGCGATGCCCTGGCCGACAACGCGGCACTGTGGTTCGCGCGCGCAGACCCGCCGCAATGCCTGATCCACGGCGATTTCCGGCTCGACAACATGCTGTTCGACATTCGCGGCGGCGCGGAGCCGATCGCGGTGCTCGACTGGCAGACCGTCGCGACCGGCCGTGCGATGACCGACGTGGGCTATTTCCTCGGCTGCGGGATCGGGCCCGCGCTCCGCGCCGCGCACGAGGACGAACTGCTCGAGCTCTACTTCGCCGAAATGGAGCGGCGCGGGGTGCGATTGCCGCGCGACGAGGCGTGGGGCGACTATCGGCTCGGCGCGCTTCACGGCGTCTCCACCGCGGTCTTCAGCGCCGCCTTCGTCGAACGCACCCCGCGCGGCGACGCGAATTTCCTCTCGATGGCGCGCGGGGCCTGTTCGCTCGCGCTCGCGCATGACAGTATCGGCGCGCTCAAGGGAGAGAGCCGATGGTCCTGACGCGCGGTGACGATTTTCCAATCCACCAGACACCCGAACCGGTCGCCTATTCGGGCACCGACCGCAATTTCTACGACCGCTATTTCTTCAACGGCTACGCCCCCGACGGGTCGGGTTTCTTCGCCGCGGCGTTCGGGGTCTATCCGCACCTCGACGTGGTCGATGCGCATTTCTGCGCGGTGCGGGGCGGGGTCCAGCACTGCCTCCACGCCTCGCGCAGGCTGGGCATGGAGCGGATGGACCTGACCTGCGGCCCGATTTCGATCGACGTGGTCGAACCGCTGAATCGCCTGCGCCTGAAGGTCGACGGCGAAGGAATCGCGGCAGAGATCGAGTTTACCGGGCGCGCCTTTCCGATCGAGGAGCCACGCTTCATCCACCGCATCGGCCCGCGCACCGTGATGGACTACACCCGCCTGACCCAGAACGGCCACTACGCCGGGTGGATCGCGCTCGACGGCCGCCGCGAAGCGCTGGCCGACGGGGCCATGGGCACGCGCGATCGGAGCTGGGGCGTGCGGCCGGTGGGCGCACCCGACCCGCAATTCGCCGGCCGCTCCCTGCCGCAGTTCTTCTGGCAATGGACCCCGGTGAACCTGCCAGGGCGAAGCCTGTTCTTCCATCTCAACGCCGAGGAGAGCGGCGCGCCGTGGAACACCCGCGCGGTGGTCGCACCCGACGGCAAAGGGCCGGAGGCGTTTCACGAGACCGCCGACGCGGCGCTGGACAGCAAACTCGCGCCCGGCACGCGCTGGCCCGGCGGCGGAACGCTGCGCGTGGGCGGGGAGCGCTTCGCCTTCGACCCGCTGGTGCGCTTCCAGATGCGCGGGCTGGGCTACACCTCACCGACCTGGGGGCACGGGCTCGACCACGGCGAACGCGCAGTCGAACGGGAGGACATCGTTCTGGGCGAGGTCGATCCCGCGCGACCCGACAACCTCCACGTGCAGACCGTCTGCCGCGTCACCGCCGATGGCGGCGAAGCGGGCGTGGGGGTGTTCGAACAGCTCGCGATCGGGCCATATGCGCCGCTCGGGCTCACCGGCCTCGCCGACCCGGCCGAGGGCCGGCCCTAAAAGGCTTCGGTCAGGCGCACGACCTGATCCTGGGAGAGATCGAGGCGCGTGAATTCCAGAAGTTCGTCCAGTTGCTCGGGCGTTCGCGCACTCGCGATCGGGGCGGGAATGCCCGGCTGGCGGACGAGCCAGGCGAGCGCGATTGCCGGCAGGCTCGCGCCGGTTTCGGCCGCCACCTCGTCCATCGCGGCCAGCACCCGCGGCCCGCGTTCGCCGACCAGTTCCTTGATCCGCCCGCCGCGCTGCGATTTGGCATAATCGGCGTCTTCGCGATACTTGCCGGTGAGGTAGCCCGCCGCGAGGCCGAAGAACGGCAGCATGGCGATTCCCCGCGCGGTGCACAGCGCCTGCAAGTCCGCGCCGTACTTGTCGCGCGAGACGAGGTTGTATTCGTTCTGGAGCACAGTGAACGGCGTTCGCCCGGCCACCTCGGCGGCATCGAGCGCGGCCGACAGGCGCTCCGCATCGAAGTTCGAGGCGCCGATTTCGCGCACCTTTCCGCTGGCCACCGCGCCATCGAACGCCTCGACGATTTGTTCGACGGGAAGTTCGGGATAATCCTTGTGCGCGTAATAGAGATCGATCCGGTCCGTCCGCAGCCGTTCGAGCGAGGCGTCGAGCGATTGCAGCACCCGCGCCGGCTCGTAGAGCTCCTTGCCGCCCATCATCCCGGTCTTGGTGTGGATCAGCA
>CAMPIA010000216.1 GCA_946886175.1 uncultured Altererythrobacter sp. | reverse complement strand
CGCCGTAGATGATGCAGGCGCGGTCGACGATGTCGAGCGTCTCGCGCACGTTGTGATCGGTGATCAGAACCCCGATGCCACGATCCTTGAGGTCGAGCACGAGATCGCGGATGTCGCTGATCGACAGCGGGTCGATCCCCGCGAACGGTTCGTCGAGCAGCATGATCGAGGGCTTGGCGGCGAGCGCGCGGGCGATCTCGCAGCGCCGCCGCTCGCCGCCCGAAAGCGCCATCGCCGCGCTGTCGCGCAGCCGGGCGAGGCCGAATTCGTCGAGCAGCCGCTCGAGCTCGCGCGCGCGGGTATCGGCATCGGGCTCGACCATCTCGAGCACGCAGTTGATGTTCTGCTCGACCGTCATCCCGCGAAAGATGCTGGTTTCCTGCGGCAGATAGCCGAGGCCGAGGATCGCGCGGCGATACATCGGCAGATTGGTGACGTCGTCGCCGTCCATCAGGATGCGTCCGGCATCGGGCTTCACCAGGCCCATGATCGAATAGAAGCAGGTCGTCTTGCCCGCACCGTTGGGGCCGAGCAGGCCGAGCACCTCGCCCTTGCCGACGCTGAGCGAGATGTCGGTCAGCACCGCGCGCTTGTCGTAGCTCTTGGCGATCGAGATGACCTCCAGCCCGCCGTTGGGCAGCGGAACGGTGGCGTCGACCGAGGGAGCGCCGACGGGGAGCGCGGGTTGGGCGATCGGTTCGGCGGTATCCATGCTCCGGGCCATGTAGCATCGCTGCGCCGGCAGGAAACCCCCGAGCGGGCGATTTCGGGGGCGGTTTGCGGGGATTTGGCAGGATTCGTGCATAGCTTGCGACGAGGCGGATGTGCGATCGCCCTTGATTGCGGACGCGGCCTCTGGAATACTCGCGATTCGGAAGAGGACATTTGGGAGAAAGCGCATGGCAAACGCGCTTCACCGTACCGAAGACGAGACGACCCCGCACTACGCGCCGCGCATGCGGACGCGCGACTGGCGCCGGGGGATGAGCGACAATGTCGCCTATGCGCTGCTCGTCTACACCGCCTTGCAGATCTTCGTCACCGTGCACGCGATGAAGGAAATCGGCTCTTCGATCCTGCCCTACCTCGCGCTGGTCGTGCTGGTCGCGGGAATCATCCCCGCCTGCCGCCGGTTCGAGAAGCGCTGGCGCGACCTCTCCGACGAAGAGGCGAGCGATCCCGCGCTGAGAGGCGCCTATCGCCGCGACCAGGTCGTGCTCTGGATGCTCGCGATCCTGTTGCCGCTGGCGCTCACCGCGCTGTTCATGGGCATCGCCGCGATCACCTGAACCCGTTCCTTGCCGTGAGGGGATGCGCCTCCTAGCTGGGGCGCATGACATTTCTCCGGACCACCCGATGATCGACGGCGCGACCGCGCTCGACCGCTGCGCGCAGCTGATCGAGGCCGCGCGCCGCCATGGCGCCGACGCCGCCGATGCAGCCGCGCGCGCGCAATCGTCCGAGGGCGTCGCCGTGCGGCTGGGCAAGCTCGAGGATGTCGAGCGCTCGGAAGGCGAAAGCATCGCGCTGCGGGTGTTCGTCGGCCAGCGCTCGGCCTCGATCGAGACGAGCGACTTCGCGCCCGCCGCGCTCGCCGAACTGGCCGAGCACGCGGTCGCGATGGCGCGGGTGGCGCCCGAGGATCCGCACGCCGGCCTCGCGCCCGAAGCACTGCTCGACCGCGGGGGCGCGCCCGATCTCGATCTCGAGGACAGGGGCGAGCCCGGCCCCGAAGCGCTCCGCTCCCGGGCGGAGGAAACCGAAGACGCCGCGCGCGCGGTGGACGGGGTGACCAACAGCGAAGGCGCGAGCGCCTCGTTCGGCCGTTCGCTCTTCGCACTGGCGACGAGCCACGGATTCGCCCGCGCATACGGCGCCACGCACCACAGCTTGAGCGCGGCGGTGATCGGCGGCGCGGGCGCGGCGATGCAGCGCGACTATGCCCAGCGCAGCGCACGCCATTTCGCCGACCTGCCCGCGCCGGACGCGATCGGCCGCCTCGCCGGCGAGCGCACCGTGGCGAGGCTCAATCCCGAAATCCCGCGCGGCGGGCGCATGCCGGTGCTGTTCGACCCGCGGGTCGGCGCGTCGCTGGTGGGGCACCTCGTGGGCGCGATGGCGGGGCCGGCAATCGCCAGCCGCGCGAGCTTTCTCCTGGGGCGTGAAGGCGAGCGGCTTTTCCCGGAGGACATCGATCTCGTCGAAGACCCGCATCGCCCGCGCGCGCTACGCTCGCGTCCGTTCGACGGGGAGGGCCTGGCCTGCGCGCCGCGCAAGCTGGTCGATCGCGGCGTGCCCGGCGGCTGGCTGCTCAACGTCGCGAGTGCCGCCAAGCTCGGCCTCGCGCCGACCGGTCACGCCTCGCGCGGGGGCGGCGGCGCGCCGGGCGTTTCGGCGAGCAACCTGCACATTCGGGCGGGCGCGGCATCGCGCGCCGCGATGATCGCGGATGTGGCCGAGGGCGTGCTCATCACCGAAATGGCGGGGCAGGGCGTCAATCTGGTCACCGGCGACTACAGCCGCGGCGCGAGCGGCTTTCGCATCGTGAACGGCGAGATCGCCGGGCCGATCGCCGAGTTCACCGTGGCCGGCAACCTGCTCGCGATGTTCGCAGGCTTGCGCGCGGCCGACGATCTCGAGATGCACCGCTCGGTCAACGTGCCGACCCTGCGGGTCGAGGGGATGACCGTGGCGGGGGCGTAAGGCGGCACCGACCGCAGGGGAACTGCCAAGAAGCCCGTCATTGCGAGGCGACGAAGTCGCCGTGGCAATCCATGGACCGGCCTCGCATCCCATCGGGTGCGTGACCGATTGCGAACCGGTCACTCCATGGATTGCTTCGCTTCGCTCGCAATGACGAAAGCGGGGGAGAGGCTAGACCGCCTTCGCCCGCTCGATCGCTTCGACCACCAGGCGGCGCGCTTCCGCGGCGTCGCCCCATTTGCCCACGCGGACCCACTTCTCGGCTTCCAGATCCTTGTAGTGCGTGAAGAAGTGCTCGATCTGCTGGAAGATGATGGAGGGCAGGTCCTTCGTTTCGGCCACGTCCGAATAATAGGGGAACGTGGTGTCGATCGGCACGCAGACGAGCTTTTCGTCGCCGCCGTGCTCGTCTTCGAGGTGAAGCACGCCGATCGGTCGCGCGCGGACCACGCAGCCGGGGATGAACGGACTGCGGCTGATCACCAGCGCGTCGATCGGGTCGCCGTCGTCCGACAGCGTATGCGGCACGAAGCCGTAGTTCGCCGGATAGCGCATCGGCGTGTGCAGGATGCGGT
>CAMPIA010000215.1 GCA_946886175.1 uncultured Altererythrobacter sp. | reverse complement strand
CTGGCGCACCGAGCGCTATTTCTTCACCGCGCTCGCCGATCAGGCAGACAACGCTGCCGAGATGCAGCTCGTCGCCGAGCTGGCGCAGGAGCTGCGCCTGCCCGAACTCGCGGTGGTGATCGGCCGCACCGCGCCCGAGAAAAACATCCAGGGCTTCGAGCGGGTCGGCTTTCCCACCGTTTCGACGCCCGCGGGTACGGACTTCACTATCGTCCACGCGATCGCGCGGCAGGAAAGCGAGTTCGACGAGGACCGCGTGAGCCACGCCGGCGCGCGCGGACTAATGCAGCTGATGCCCGGCACCGCGCGCGAGCAGGCGGGCAAGATGTCGATGAGCTACGACTACGGCAATCTCACCGCCGATCCGCAGTACAACGCGCGGCTGGGCAGCGCCTATTTCGCGCGGATGATGGATTACTACGGCGGCGCCTATCCCCTCGCGGTCGCGGCTTACAACGCCGGGCCGGGCAACGTGAACGACTGGCTGCGCCAGAACGGCGATCCGCGCACCGGATCGGTCGAGTGGCTGCGCTGGATCGAGGAAATTCCGTTCTTCGAGACCAAGAACTACGTCCACCGCGTGCTCGAGAACGCGGTCGTCTACGAGGCTATGTATCCCGACCGGGTCCGCTACGGCGAGCCCAAGGGGGTCAGCCAGTTCCTCGGCCGGTCGCCGGGTTAGGGGCCCTAGCCCGGCCGCTCTTCGGGCATCACGTTGTAGCGGCGCACTTCTTCCTGGGTCAGGCAATAGCGGGTGCTGGGGTTCTCGTCGGTCTTCACCGCCTGCTGCTTGTACATGATCTCGGTCAGCAGTTTGCGGCTGATGCCCATGCGGATCAGGAAATCGTTGTCGTCGCTCGCCAGCAAGGCGCTCGACTGTTCGATGTCGGCGATCAGCCGCACGGTTTCGGCGGTCCCCTCCTTCACCGAGCTGCGGATCACGTCGCGCTGATTGGTGTAGGTGAACATGTGGACCATGAACACGCCGCCGGGCTCGACCACGCGGCGGTCGCCGCCCATGAACACGAAATTGCAGGCGGAAAAGCACGTCCACCCCGGCGGGATCCGGGTGAGCATTCCGGGAAACGAGCGGATCACCCTGCCCGCCGCGTTGCCCGCCTCGGCATCGCCGCCGCTCGAGCGAAGCCAGATCTCGCCGATCGTCTGGTCAGCTTCGATCGCTTCCTGGAGCCGGCCGGGCAGCGAGGCATCGATCGCGCCTTCGGCAAGCAGGACACGCATTCCGCCGCGGTCCGCCGGGGTCAGCGTCATCGGCGTCGCGGAGCCCCAGTCGGGTTCTGCGGGGCAGGTCGGATTATCGGGATCGTTTGCGGCGACGAGCCCGGCAAGGGCGGCGGCCGCGCACAGCAGCGCCCGCGCACGGTTCATGCCGCGAGCGCGTAACGCGCCGCCGGGGGCCTGCGGCACATGCGCTTGTCGGCCTTGGTCTCCTCGCCCTTCACGATAACCACGTCGGACACGGTGATGCACTGTAATCCGTCGCTCTCGTCGTTTCGAGCGATGACGGTGGAACTGCCCGAAACGTCCTCGCGCGTGGCCGATGTCCACGATGCGGTGGACCCGATCGCAACGTCGGCGCCGTCACCTTCGGCGCGCGTGGCGTCGAGCGTCGCCTGCGCGGCCTGCTTCTGCTCCTCGGGATCGAGCTTGCACGCGATGGCGGCGGTCAACTGGTCGGTCAGCCCCGCGATGGGCACGAAGTTGAACACCCCGCCCGCCCGGCTGGCTGCGCCGCCCGCGAGCGACCCGAGCAATCCGCCCACGATCCGCGAGCCCTCGCTGCGCGACTTGCCCTTCGGGCAGCCTTCGCTGGTGGCTTCTTCCGCCTTCTTCCCGCCGCCGAAGAGGCCGCCGAACTGCGCCTGCGCCGAGGTGGCCAAACCCGCTGCGGCAATCGCCGCGACAACGGTACGGACGAGCCTGCGGCGGCTCTCTGCCCCGCGGCGCTGGTCAGTGCTGCTCACCGGCATCGCACCTTCGTGAAACCGATCCAGTCGGCGGCGGAAATTTACGCCGCCCGCAACCCGTCGTCAATCGGGGTGGAGCCGAGGCCTAGCTGTCGCGCGCGACCGCCTTGTCGACGTTGACCTGCTCGGCGTCCGGCCCTTTCGGCGGCTCGGCCAGGCGCACATGCACGTCGCGCAACTGGCGCAGGCTGACGAGCGACGGCGCGCCCATCATCAAATCCTGCGCCCGCTGGTTCAATGGGAAGGCGATGACCTCGCGGATGTTGGGCTCGTCGGCCAGCAGCATGACGATGCGGTCGATTCCCGGGGCCGAGCCGCCGTGCGGCGGGGCGCCGAGCTTGAACGCCTCGATCATGCCCGAGAAGTTCGCATCGACGTCGGCCTTCGAATAACCGGCGATCTCGAACGCCTTGTACATGATCTCGGGCTTGTGGTTCCGGATTGCACCCGAGCTCAATTCGTAGCCGTTGCAGACGATGTCGTACTGCCATGCCTTGATCTCGAGCGGATCCTGGCTCTCCAGCGCCTCCATCTCGCCCTGCGGCATCGAGAAGGGGTTGTGGCTGAAGTCGACCTTCTTCGCGTCCTCGTCGTACTCGAACATCGGGAAGTCGACGATCCAGCAGAACTTGAAGCAGCCTTCCTCGATCAGCCCCAGCTCCTCGCCCACGCGGGTGCGCGCGGCGCCGGCGAGGCGCGCGGCGTCCTTTTCCTTGCCCGCGGCGAAGAACAGGCCGTCGTTCTCGCCCAGCCCGAGCTCGGCGTAGAGCTTCTCCATGCCCTCGGCGCCGTGGTTCTTGGCGATCGGGCCGCCGAATTCCCCGCCCTTGCGGGTGACGTAGCCGAGGCCGGCGAAGCCTTCGCGGCGCGCCCAGTCGTTCATCTCGTCGAAGAACTTGCGGCTCTTCTCGTGCGTGTTCGGCGCGGGGACCACGCGCACGCGCCCGCCCGAACCGACGATCTTCTCGAACAGGCCGAAGCCCGAAGTCGTGAAGTGCTCGGTGACGTCGCTGATCTCCAGCGGGTTGCGCAGGTCGGGCTTGTCGGTGCCGTACTTCAGCATCGCCTCGGCATAGGGAATGCGCGGAAAAGTGCCCGCGGGCGTCACGCTCTTGCCGCCCGAGAATTCCTCGAACACGCCGGCGAGCACCGGCTCGATCGCCTGGAAGACGTCTTCCTGCGTCACGAAGCTCATCTCGAAGTCCAGCTGGTAGAATTCCGGGCTGCGGTCGGCGCGCAGATCCTCGTCGCGGAAGCACGGCGCGATCTGGAAATAGCGGTCGAAGCCCGCGACCATCAGCAGCTGCTTGAACA
>CAMPIA010000214.1 GCA_946886175.1 uncultured Altererythrobacter sp. | reverse complement strand
ATGGGCCTGCGCCTCGGCATGGACATCCCCGGCTGGCCGCCGGAGAACATCGAGGAAATGGCCAAGAAGCTGGAACAAGAGCTTCTGGGCTGAGAGTAAAGTGCGAGCCCCGGCGAAGGCCGGGGCTTCGGGCCGCTGGGCGAGCGCCTGTGGCATGAGGTCCCTGCCTGCGCAGGGACGCGCAAGACAGGGCAATGGGCCGACCCTCAATTCGGCCAGGACCGGGCTACCTGATACGGGCCCCTTACGAACGGAGTAACGAGAAATGCGTCACGGAATCCATGGCCGCAAGCTGCAGCGCAAGACCGGCCACCGCAAGGCCCTGTTCCGCAACATGTCCGCCGCGCTGATCAAGCACGAGCAGATCATGACCACGGCCCCCAAGGCCAAGGAACTGCGCCCCTACGTCGAAAAGCTGATCACGCTCGCCAAGCGCGGCGGCCTCAGCAACCGCCGCCTGGCCATGAGCCGCCTGGGCGACGAGACCCAGCTCAAGAAGCTGTTCGACACGCTCGCCGAGCGCTACGCCGACCGCGATGGCGGCTACACCCGCGTGATCAAGGCCGGCTATCGCGGCAGCGACGCCGCGGCGATGGCGGTGATCGAGTTCGTCGACCGCGATGTCGAGGCCAAAGGCCAGGATTCGGGCCCCGTCATGAACGACGAGGAAGAATTCGAGGACGCGTAAGCGCACCTCGCGAACGAAAAAGAAGGGCCGCGGGGGAAACTCCGCGGCCCTTTGCTTTGCCCTAGCGGCGCATCGTGCCACAACGCGCGGCATGATCCGCCACCTCCTCGCCGCCGCAGCGCTGCTCGCACCCGTTCCCGCCCTCGCGCAGAGCCAGCAGGACGCGCTCGACGCGCGCTACGACCGCGCGCTGGCCGCCGGCTACAAGGCGCTGATGCTGTGCAGCGCGACCGCCAACGCCGAAAGGGCAGGGGCAGCGCGCACGCCCGAGAGCGTGATGCAATGGGAACTCACGGGCATTCAGGCCCCGCTCGACAAGATCGTGAGCGAGCTGCCGTACGAGATCGTTCGAGCGGGCGAGGGCGACGCGCCGATCCGCCACGTTACCGTCAGCTGGGCAGACGACATGCCGCCGCGCTACGCGGTGCACGATGCGGGCAACGGGTGTTCGACCTTGCCCATCGGCGCCCAGCCGCGGAGCGACACCACCACCACCGCCGCCGCTCCCGAGACGCCGGCGTCGTCCCCCTCGGTCGAGAACGCGGCCGGTGCGCTTGCCGAGGTCTTCGCGCGCGGGCTTGCCTCCGGCTACGGAGAGGGCGCGCGCACGACCGCCGTTCTGGTCCGGCACGGCGGGGAGACCCTCGGCGAGCAATATGCCGAGGGTTTCGGCCCCGACACGCCGCAACGCACCTGGTCGGTCGCAAAGAGCATCGCGGCAACGCTGATCGGTGCGGCGGCGCAGCGCGGGGACGCGGATGTCCAGGCGTCGGCCGGGCTCGGCCTGGACGATAGCGATCCGCGCCGGGCAATCACCGTCGACAACCTCCTGCGCATGGCTTCCGGCCGTTATTCGGACACGCCGGGCAACCGCACCGATCCGATCTATTTCGGCGGCGCCACGGTTGGCGAGCGCGCCGCCGTCTGGCCCCTTATCCATGCGCCCGGCACGGTCTATCGCTACGCCAACAACGATACGTTGATGGCGGTTAAAGCGATCGAGGACACGTTCGAGCAGCATCCGCCCGCCGAATTGCTCGCCACCCTCGGCCTGCACGACACCGTCGCCGAGACCGATTGGCAGGGGAACTACATCCTCTCGAGCCAGGTCTGGTCGACTGCGCGCGATCTCGCGCGTCTCGGCCAGCTGTACCTCGACGGGGGCGTGTGGAACGGCGAGCGCGTGCTGCCCGAAAACTGGGTCGATTACGTGTCCAGTCCTGCCGGCCCGCAGCCCGAAGGCCCGTTCGGCTACGGCGCGGGCTTCTGGCTGTTCGACAAGTCCGACGGCGTACCGCCCGACGCTTTCGCCGCCATGGGCAACCGCGGGCAGTATGTGGTGATCGTGCCCAGCCGCGACACGGTCATCGTCCGCCGGGGCGAGGATCCGGTCGGCGCCCGCTTCGATGTGGCAGCCTTCACCCGCGACGTGCTCGCCGCGATCGAGGACTGAGCCCCGCGCGATTGCAAAGTCGTGCCAGGCGGTTACACCTGAAACCGACTGGATCGAATCTTCGGGAGATTTCAATGCGCCTCCGTTCCGCCGCGCTCGCGGCCTCTGCCCTCACGCTCGCCGTCGGCGCGCCGCTTTCCGCTCAAGAGGTTCCCTTGCCCGAATACCCCGAAACCCGCGCCGGCGACGTCGTCGAGACCATTTTCGGCGAGGAGATCGCCGATCCCTATCGCTGGCTCGAGGCCGACGTGCGCAACGACGCCGAGGTCGCCTCCTGGGTGCAAGAGCAGAGCGAGTTCACCGACACCTATCTCAAGGCGCTGCCTGCCAACGACTGGTTCAAGGGACGGATCGGCGCGCTGCTCGATTACGAGCGCTTCGGCCTGCCGCAGAAGGCGGGCGAGTACTACTTTTACAGCCGCAACACTGGACTCCAGAATCAGAGCCCGCTCTATGTCCGTCACGGGCTCGATGCAGAGCCGCGGCTCCTGATCGATCCGAACACCTGGGCCCAGGACGGCGCGACCGCACTCGCCGGTTGGGAACCGTCGGAGAGCGGCACACTGATGGCTTACGCGGTGCAGGATGGCGGCACCGACTGGCGCATTATCCGCGTGCTCGATGTCGAGACCGGGCAGCCGCTCGAAGACGAAATTCGCTGGGCCAAGTTCACCGGCATGTCGTGGCTCGGCGATGAAGGCTTCTTCTATTCGCGCTTCCCCGAGCCCGCGGAAGGACAGGATTTCCAGGCGCTCAACTACAACCAGGCGGTCTATTACCACAAGCTCGGCACGCCGCAGTCCGAAGACCGCATGGTGTTCGCGACGCCCGATCATCCCGAGCGCGGCCACGGCCTCGGCGTGTCGGACGACGGACGCTGGGGCTTCGTCATCAGCTCGCTCGGCACCGACGCGCAATACGAAGTGCACGTGATCGATTTCGAGGACGAGGGCCGCGCGTGGGAGGCGAAGCCGCTCGTCACCGGGTTCGAGAACGCGTGGAATCCGATCGACACTATCGGCACGAAGGCGTTCTTCGTCACCAACAAGGGTGCGCCCCGCTATCGCATCGTCACCACCGATCTGACGGCGCCGACGCCGACCTGGACTACGATCGTGCCCGAGACCGAGCAGCCGATCGACGGCGCCTCGATCGTCGGCGACA
>CAMPIA010000213.1 GCA_946886175.1 uncultured Altererythrobacter sp. | reverse complement strand
TCGATCTCGCCCCGGTCGAAGCGCGCGCGCTTGTCCTTGTCGCTGAGCAGGTCGTAGGCCTGCGTCACCTGCCCGAAGCGCTCGGTCGCCTTGGGATTGTCCTGGTTGCGATCCGGGTGCAACTCCTTGGCGAGCTTGCGATAGGCGCTCTTGATATCCTTCTCGGTCGCGTTGCGAGATACTCCGAGGGTCGCGTAAGGGTCGGCCATGGCGTGTTAGCTAGGTGTAACGGTTGACCGGCGCAAGCGGCGAGACTTTCCTACATGCACGGCGCGCGTTAGAGCCATGGAGATGCGCCATCGCCCGTTCCTTCCTGCACGTTGCCCGCGCGGTGTCTCACCGGCTCGCACGGTGAAGGATTTTCTTGCCCAGGACTGTGTAACATGCGGTCCATGTCTCGGGCGCGGTCTCGGGCGCGCGCGATGAACGACGAGCTCTCCGCGCTGCCCGAATCGGACCCGCTGGCGCTGTTCGACATGTGGTTCGCCGAAGCGCGCGAAAGCGAGCCGAACGACGCCAACGCGATGGCGCTCGCGACCGCCACGCCCGATGGCGCGCCCTCGGTGCGGATGGTGCTGCTGAAGGGGCACGGCCCCGATCTCGGTAATGGGGGCGGCTTCACCTTCTTCACCAATGCGCAGAGCCGCAAGGGCGAGGAGATCCGCGCCAATGCCCGCGCCGCGCTGCTGTTCCACTGGAAGAGCCTGCGCCGCCAGGTGCGGATCGAGGGATCGCTTACCGAGGTTTCGGCCGACGCGGCCGACGCCTACTTCCACTCGCGCGCCTTCGTCAGCCAGGTCGGTTCGGCGGCGAGCGACCAGTCGCGCCCGCTCGCCGACCGCGCCACCTACGTCGCCCGGGTCGAGGCGCTGGCCGAATCGTGCAAGGCCGCGGGGGAAGTCCCGCGGCCGCCCTACTGGACCGGCTTCACGCTGGTGCCCACCGCAATCGAGTTCTGGCTCGACCGCCCCAACCGCCTCCACGACCGCCGCCGCTTCACCCGCGAGGGGGAGGGGTGGTCCAGCACCCTGCTTTACCCGTGATCGAAGCAGCCGACCGCGCCGCACTCACCCGCAGCGCCGCTTACGCCTCGATCGCGGTTGCGCTGTTCCTTGCGGTGCTCAAGGGGTGGGCCGCGTGGCGCACCGGCTCGAGCGCGATGCTCGGCAGCTTGGCCGACACCGCGCTCGACCTCGTCGCCAGCCTCGCGACGCTCGCCGGGGTGTGGGTCGCGGCGCAGCCGGCGGACGAGGACCACCGCTTCGGCCACGGCAAGGCCGAGGCACTGGCGGCGGTGTTCCAGGTCATGCTGATCGCGCTCTCGGCCTCGGCGATCGCCTTCCGCGCGGTGTCGCACCTGATCGAAGGCGGGGAGACCGCCGCGGCCGACGAAGGGATCGCGGTGTCGGTCGCGGCGATCGTCGCGACGCTCGCGCTGCTCGCGTGGCAGCGGCACGTGATCGCGCGCACCGGCAGCCTCGCGATCCGGACCGACAACGTCCACTATCAGTCCGACCTGCTGCTCAACCTCGCGGTGATTGCCGCGCTGGTGCTCGACCAGTACCTCGGTCTGTCGCGGGCGGACCCGCTGTTCGGGCTCGCGATCGCCGCCTGGCTGCTGTGGGGCGCGTGGCGCGCGGGCAGCGCCGCGGTCGACCAGATCATGGACCGCGAATGGCCCGAGGATCGGCGCCAGCGCTTCGTCGCCCTCGCCGCGCGCCATCCCGAGCTCACGAACCTCCACGATCTGCGCACGCGGACCAGCGGCGCGCGCGACTTCGTGCAGTTCCACGTCGACCTGCCCGGCGAAACCAGCGTCGCCGCCGCGCACGACATCATAGAACGGGTCGAGGCCGACCTTTGCCGCCACTTTCCCGCGATGGAGCTGCTGATCCACATCGACCCGCAGGGCCATGTCGACGAGCCCGGCAATCCGCTGGTGGAGACCGACGAGTTCGAGAAGCTGGACAAGGATACGCCATGAAACTGCCCTACTGGCACGTCGACGCCTTCGCCGCGGGGCCATTCGCGGGCAATCAGGCGGCGGTGATGCCGCTCGATCGATGGCTGCCCGACGCGGTGCTCCAGGCGATCGGGGAAGAAAACAACTTCGCCGAGACCGCGTTCGTGGTGCGCGATGAGACCGGGGAAGCCGACTGGGAACTGCGCTGGTTCACCCCGAGCTGCGAGATCCGCCTGTGCGGCCATGCGACGCTTGCCGCCGGGCATGTGCTGCTCGGGCGGGATGGCGGAGAGCAGGTCACCTTCCGCACGCGCAAGGCGGGGGTTCTCGAGGTGCGGCGCAGCACCGCGGGCTACGAGCTGGCGCTTCCGGCCATCCAGACCGAGCGATCGGACTGGGCCGAGGCGGTCGCGTTGCTCGGCGCGGCGCCGCAGGAGGTCTGGCGCAGTCCCGACCGCTACGGCATCTACCTGTTCGACAACGAGGATACGGTGCGCGCGCTCGATCCCGACGTGCGCGGGCTGGGCGCGCTCGGCGACGACCAGTTCATCTGCACCGCGCCGGGCCGCGAGTTCGACGCGGTCAGCCGGGTGTTCGTGCCGGGCGGCGGGGTGGACGAGGACAGCGTCACCGGCTCGGCGCACGCCGCGCTCACGCCATTCTGGGCCGCGCGGCTGGGGCGTTCGATGTTCACCGCCCACCAGGCCTCGCGCCGCGGCGGCGATCTCACCTGCCGGCTGGAAGGCGACCGCGCGTGGCTCGGCGGGCCGTGCGTGACGGTGGTGGAGGGGACTTTCCACCTGCCCTGAACCCTCACGAGCCCCGCTTGCCCGAAGGGCAGTTTATCCTGAGCGGCTGGCTTGCCAGCCAGCCGAAGGGCGGGGGATCAGTCTGCCGGATAGAGCTCCATCACGTCCGCCAGCTCCTGCAACAGCGCGGCGCGCTCTTCGGCATTCGAATGGCCCAGGCGGACCACGGTCAGCTTCTGCTCGGGCGAGACCAGGATGTACTGCCCCATGTGGCCGATCGCGGCGAACATCGTGCGCGGCGCGCGGCCGGGGAACAGCGGGCTCTTCTCCTCGCCGGGCACCGGACGGTTGAGCCAGGTCTGGAGGCCGTAGTTTTCCTGCCGCGGGCTCGGCCGCGTCATCAGCTCCACCCACTTGCGCGGGACGAGCTGGCTCCCGCGGTACGAGCCCTTGCTGCGCAGAAAATCGCCGAAGCGCGCCCAGTCTCGCGCGCTGCCGTGGATCAGGCTGCCGCCGATCAGCGTGCCGCTGGCGTCGAATTCGGGGACCATCGAGTCCATCCCCAGCGGATTGAACAGCCGCGTCCGCAGATAGTCGGCGACCGCGCGCCGCCGCGCGTCGGGATCGTCGCGGCGGGTGAGCACGCGCGCGG
>CAMPIA010000212.1 GCA_946886175.1 uncultured Altererythrobacter sp. | reverse complement strand
CGGCAGCGCACGCGGCACGGTGCGCCTCGCGAGCGGCGAGGTGGCGCTGGTCGACCGGCTGCCGCGTGACGCCAGCGAAGGCGCGCCGCTACGGGTCGAGATCGTGCGCGCGGCGATCGGCGAGCGCGGACGCAGCAAGCTGGCGCAGGCGCGGCCGAGCGACAAGCCGCTCGCCAGCCCCACCCTCGCCGAACGGCTCCGCGCCGAGGGGCACGACGCGAAAGTCGTCCACCGTTTTGCCGGGGACGACTGGGACGATCTCGCCGCCGAAGCGCTCGACGGCGCGGTCGCTTTCGCTGGCGGCTCGCTGCTGCTCGCGCCGACGCCGGGGATGACTGTGATCGATGTCGACGGGGCGCTGCGGCCGCGCGAACTGGCGCTGGCGGCGGTCGCGCCGCTTGCCGAGACGCTGCGACGCTTCGACCTGGGCGGTTCGATCGGGATCGACTTCCCGACCCTCGAGGCGAAGGCCGATCGGCGCGCGGTGGATCAAGCGCTCGGCGCAGCGCTGGCGGACTGGCCGCACGAACGGACCGCGATGAACGGCTTCGGCTTCGTCCAGCTCGTCGCGCGGCTCGAGCGGCCCTCGCTGCTGCATCGCACGCGCCTGTCGCGCGCCGGATTCGCCGCGCGCGTGCTTCTGCGCCGCGCCGAGCGGGTCGAAGCGCCGGGCGCGCTGATGCTGACCTGCCACCCCGCGGTCGACGCCGTCCTGCTGCCCGAATGGCGCGACGAACTCGTCCGCAGAACCGGACGGATCGTGCAGATCGCAACCGACCCGGCGCTTGCTCTCGAGGCCGGTTTCGCCCAGGCAGTCGCGGTATGACCAGCCCCAAGACCTGCCCGATCTGCAAGCGGCCGCGCAGCGCCGAGTTCGCGCCGTTCTGCTCCGCCCGCTGCAAGGACCGCGACCTCGCCCAATGGTTCAACGATGGCTATAAGGTGCCCGGCCGCCCGGCTTCGCCCGAAGAGATAGTGCGCGAGGATTGAGGGGCCAATTCCCCCCTTGCCAACCCCGGCGGCCTTCGCCATAGCGCCGCTTCCCAAGGCCGGCCCGCCCGCGCGGACCGTTCGCAGGGTGCGCCCAGGTAGCTCAGTTGGTAGAGCATGCGACTGAAAATCGCAGTGTCGGCGGTTCGACTCCGTCCCTGGGCACCACTTCCCACAGCATAGACACGGCGACTATCCGGGCGACTAGCCGGGCGGATAGGCGACGTTCCCGCCCTTTGCGCGCGCGCCGGGCGTCATCTGCGCGGGCTCGATCCTGTCGCGTCCCATGAGGTGGAACACCGGCCTGCCGCGCGCCAGCAGATAGTCCGCGACGATCCGGCGATGGCAGCGCCACCAGACGGCTTCCGCGCACATGATCGCACAAGGTGCGGTGTCGGCGAGTTCCTCGAGTTCGCGCAGCCCCTCGTGAAAGGCTTCGGACTGCGCGTAGTCGGCGTAGTTGTGGAAGCTCTGGTTGCGCCACAGCGCGTTGACCTCGGGATCGACCTCCTTCTGGCGCGGCCGGCGCCCGCCCAGCGCCTCGATGAAACGATGCCGGATCTGCCATTCGGCAAGCGCGTCGGGCAGCGTGTCGAGGTTGTACTGCGGATTGGTGCGCGAGCGCGGGATGCTGCGCACGTCGACCACGCAGCGGACGCCGCCGCCGCGCAGAATCTCGACGAATTCCTCGAGCGAGCGAGTCGAATGGCCGATCGTATAGACCGGCGTGGGCCCGTCGGCCGCGCTCATCCCGCGCCCTCCAGCGTTTCGCGGACGCGGGCGCGCAGTTCGGGCAGCACCTCGGTCTCGAACCAGGGGTTGTCGCGCATCCAGATGCGCGAGCGCCACGAGGGATGCGGAAGCGGGAAGTAGCGCGGCATGAGCTCGCGGAAGCTGCGCACACGCTCGGTCATGCGTCCGGGGCCGAGGGCGTCGTTCTGCGCGTGGCTGCCGACCAGCAGGGTCAACCGGACCTGCGGCATTGCCGCCAACAGGTCGCCCCGCCAGAGTTTCGCGCATTCGGGCCGCGGCGGCGCATCGCCGCCAGCGGCGCGGCCGGGATAGCAGAAGCCGACGGGAAGGATGGCGATCCGGCGCGCATCGTAGAACTGCTCGGCGGTCACCCCCATCCACGCGCGCAGCCGCTCGCCCGAGGGGTCGGAGAACGGCACGCCCGAGGCATGGACCCTGCTGCCGGGTGCCTGGCTCGCAACCAGCAGCCGCGCTGACGGCGAAACCTGAACCACCGGGCGCGGCTCACCGGGCAGGAGGCCGGCGCAGGCGCGGCAGGCGCGTACCGATCCAAGGAGTTCTTCGAATTCGGGCATGGGCGACAGTCAGCGAACGCCCGCCTCGGCAGAAGTATCCGGGTGGGCGGGCACAGGTTCGCCACGCGGGCGCGAACGGCGGAGCAATTGCCTTCGCCCGGCATTCGCGGTATGCGCGGCCCCTGCCCCGGCCAGCGCGAAGCCTCACCCGTTTCGCTTGCCGGGGCTTGGTTTTTCAAGCCCCCGAGGAATTGCCCATGTCCCGTCGCCGCCAGATCTACGAAGGCAAGGCCAAGATCCTCTACGAAGGGCCCGAGCCGGGCACGATCATCCAGTACTTCAAGGACGATGCGACCGCCTTCAACGCCCAGAAGAAGGGCACGATCAACGGCAAGGGCGTGATCAACAACCGCATCAGCGAGTACGTCTTCACGCGTCTCGCGCATATCGGCATCCCGACCCACTTCATCCGTCGGCTCAACATGCGCGAGCAGCTCGTGCGCCAGGTCGAGATCGTGCCGATCGAGGTGGTGGTGCGCAACGTCGCGGCGGGCAGCCTGTCGAAGCGCCTCGGGATCGAGGAAGGCGAGCCGCTGCCGCACACCTTGATCGAATACTATTACAAGGACGACGGCCTCGGCGATCCGCTGATCGCGGAAGAGCACATCGCCTGCTTCAACTGGGCCAGCAACGAAGAGATGCAGGACATCGCCAGCATGGCGATCCGGATCAACGATTTCCTGTGCGGCATGTTCGCCGCGATCGGGATCCGGCTGGTCGATTTCAAGCTCGAGTTCGGGCGCATCTGGGACGGCGACTACAGCCGCCTGATCCTCGCCGACGAAATCAGCCCCGACGGCTGCCGCCTGTGGGACATGACGACCGGCGAGAAGCTCGACAAGGATCGCTTTCGCCGCGATCTGGGCGGCGCGGAAGAAGCCTACCAGGAAGTCGCGCGGCGGCTGGGCCTGCTCCAGAACGAGGACAACGGCCCCGGCGAGGTGTTCGACCTCTCCGCCCACCGCGGCAAGCTGCGCAGCCCGGCGAAACCGAAGAAGTAGCGCCTCAGATCACATAGCTGAGCGCGATGCCGCTCGGGGCGATGGCGTAAGCGCA
>CAMPIA010000211.1 GCA_946886175.1 uncultured Altererythrobacter sp. | reverse complement strand
TCTGCGCGCGGCGGACCTCGTCCTCGTAGCGCAGCGTCTCGAGCACGATCCCCTTGCCGCAGGGCTTGAGGCTGACGAGCTGTTCGCGCCCGCGCACCGACAACTGGCCGAGCGCGACCTTCTTCTTCTGCCGCAACGCTTCGCGCAGCACGACGAAGGCCTCTTCGGCCAGCTCGTCCTGGGGCACGACGTAGTAGGGTTTCTCGAAATAGAACACGTCGATGTCGTGCGCATCGACGAACTGGACCAGTTCGAGCGTCTTGCGGCTCTCGATCTTGACCGCCTCGATCTCCTCGTCCTCGAGCAGCACGTAGTTGCCCTTGGAGATCTCGTAGCCCTTGACGATCTCGTCGCGATCGACCGGGCCGATGCCCTGGACGACCTTTTCGTAATTGATCGGCTTGCCGCTCGGTTCGTGGATCTGGCGGAAGGAGATCGAGGCGCCGCTCTTGGTCGCGGCGTAGACTTCGACCGGAATCGAGACCAGCGCCAGTCTGATCTGTCCCTGCCAATAGGCGCGTGCCGCCATCGTGGATCTCCCCATTTCGCGCCCAGTCAGCGCTTGGCGTGGGGATTCGGTTCCGGCGATGCGAAAGGGCGCCGCCCTTGCGAGGCGGCGCCCTCTTGAAAAGCCGCGTCTGGCCGGAGCTATTCGAGCTCGTCGCCGGTCATCGCGATATACTGCGTCGCGGCGGCAAGGTTTTCGGCCATCGCCTCGGGCGGCGACGGGACCAGACCGATATCGGCGAGCGGCCCGTCCTTGTCCCAGCTCTCGGTCCAGGCGGCGACGAATTCCTTGAGGCCGGGGATCGCGTCGAGGTGCGCCTTCTTGATGTAGATGTAGAGCGGGCGCGCACCCGGATACTGGAAGCTCGCGATGTTCTCGTAGGTCGGCTGGACCCCGTTCATGGGCAGGCCCTGGACCTTGCCCGCGTTCTCTTCGAGGTAGGCGTAGCCGAACACGCCGACCGCCTTGGGATTGTTGGCGATCTTCTGGACGATCAGATTGTCCTGCTCGCCCTGATCGACATAGGCGCCGTCCGAACGGACTTCGGTGCAGACCTGCTCGTGGCGATCCTCGTCGGTTTCCTTCAGCTCGGCCATCGCCGGATCGGCTTCGCAACCGACGGTGAGGATCAGCTCCTTGAGCGCGTCGCGCGTGCCCGAGGTCGAGGGCGGGCCGTACACGAGGATCGGCTCGTCGGGGAGCGAGGGGTCGACGTCGGCCCAGGTCTCGTTGGTCTGCGCCTCGCCGTAAGGCTGCGCGGCGATCGCGCGATAGACGATCTCGGGGGTCAGGTTCATCATGATCCCGCCCTGCGCCGAAGCGAAGGCGATCCCGTCGAGCCCGACCTGGACCTCGATCACGTCCTTCACCCCGTTCGCCTGGCAAGTCTCGAACTCGCCCGCCTTCATCCGGCGCGAGGCGTTGACGATGTCGGGCGTGGTCGGGCCGACCCCTTCGCAGAACAGCGCGATCCCGCCGCCGCTGCCGGTCGATTCGATCAGCGGCGACCGGAAGTCCGGATGCGAACGGGCGAAGTTCTCGGCGACGACCTTGGCGAAGGGATAGACCGTCGAGGAACCGACCGCGCGGATCGAATCGCGCGTGCCGCCCGCGCCCGGCGCGTCGCAGGCGGAAAGCGAAAGCGCGGCGACCGCGGCGAGGCAGATGGACTTGGTGAAATGCATGTGTCTTACCCCTGAAGGTTCTGGATCGTCTGGCCCGATATGAGCGCCGTGTGACAAGCGCATGACATCCGGGCGGATAACATTGGCCGGGCGGTCAGAAATCGATCTGAGCGCGCACCCCGAAGGCGTCGACGCCGTAGGACGTGTCGCCGCCCGCTGCGGGCAGGACGGCATCGCCGTATTGCAGGCGCGCGTAGTTCATCATGAAGCGCGTGTAATCGGTCGGCGTCCATACCAGCGAGAGGGCGTAGGCGTCCTGCGTACCGCCGATGAGACCCGCCTCGACGAGGTCGAGATGATCGTAGCGCAGGTTCACCTGCACCGCGCCGAAGCCGCCTTCGCCGACCGGGTTGGCCGGCTTCACACGGTCGAACGTGCCGTCGCCATAGCCGCGCGTGTCGCCTTCGGTCAGGAACATGCCCACTTCGGCATAACCGCCGAAGAAGGTCGGATCGGCGAGCGCGCCGGGGCGGTCGGCCTTCTGCCAGAAGCCTTCGGCCACCGCGTGGAACGGGCCGGCGATCGCCGCCGCTTCCAGCCCCATGCCGAATTCGCTCGCCGCGGCGAAGCCGCCGGTGTCGATGAAGCGCTCGTCGGTGAAGTGGACGAAGGGCCGCTGGCGATAGCGCAGCTCGGTCCCCCCTTCGTAGTCGGCGTAGTGGAGCGAGCCGCCGAGGTGGAGCCGGGTTTCGCCGAGTTTGGGCATGAATACCGCGCGGCCGTCCGCGCTCCAGTTCTCGTTCGAGAGCGCGTCGATATTGTCGGTGAAGACCCCGCCCTGCACCAGCCACGCCTCGGCCGCGTATTGCGCGGAGAGGCCCACGCGGCGCTCGAAGCCGAAGGCGTCGGTGAAGGCGGCGCGCTCCATGGTCGAGATGAAGCGGCTGCTGGTCAGCTCCTCGAGCCCCTGGAAATTGTTGTGCTGGCCGGCCGAGATCGTGAGCCCGCCATGGCCGTAAGTCGCGATCGCGTCGACGATCTCGACCTCGTTGCCGGCGAAATCCACCTCGAACTTGTAGCCGAACCCGCCCGGAATATCGCCCTCGACGCCCAGGCGCGCGCGGCGGATCTCGTTGCCGAACCCCTCGTCCGCCCCGGCCGAGGCCGGCGCGCCGATCGCGCCCGCGTCGATCTGGAGCCGTCCGCGCGGCTTGAAGCTCCAGCCGCCCTCACCCTCGATCAGCGGCGCGCCCTTCCAGGTGACCCGGGCGGCGTCCTCGCTCTCGGCTTCGGAGGCGGGCTGCGCCTTCTCGGCCTCGGCGAGTTCGCTTTCGAGCGTCTCGATCCGGGTCGCCATTCGCGCCATCTCGGCGCGCATCGCGGCGAGTTCGCGGGCGACCGCTTCGCTGTCGGCATCCTGCGCCGAAGCGGGCATCGCGAGGCCTGCGCCGATCGCGAGCGCCAGGATCGATGCTCCACACGTGCTTTTCATTTCGGTTACCTATCGATGACCAGTTCTTGACCGACTGGCGGCGCATCTATGCCGCGTTTGTGACAGACCGGTGACAGATTGCGAGGCGGAGTGCGCCGCCTCGCGCGCCGTAGCGTAAGCGCGCCGCCGCGTCCCCCCGGTAGCGGCCGGGCCAAGACAGGTTGCGGCGCTCTGGTTTCACTTGTAACGGCGCGCGAGCCAAGGAGATACGAGCCATGCGCATCGGCTGCCCCACCGAGATCAAGAACCACGAATACCGCGTCGGCCT
>CAMPIA010000210.1 GCA_946886175.1 uncultured Altererythrobacter sp. | reverse complement strand
GACGCACGCCGAGGGTCTCGTCGATCACCACGCCGGCGACATCGCTGCCGCGCAGCATCGCGAGATCGTGCGGATCCTCGAGCACGAAGCGACGCTTCCAGAACGGGTGCGAGAACCAGTTCCCTTCGAGCTTGTGAATGAACATCCCGAGCTCGACTTCCGCCGGTTCGATACGCCGTAGCATTCTCGTCGCCTCCCGACCCCCGGGATAAGCGACAATCGCCAAAATTAGGTAAACGCGAGGCCGCGCAAGCCGCCGAAAAGCGTGAAGAATTCCCGTCGCTGCCGTGGGGCGGGGCCGGGCGACGCGCTATCGTTGCAGGTTCTGCATCCGCTTGAGGTAGCGCGCGAGCACGTCGATCTCGAGATTGACCCCGTCGCCCTCGGCCAGATCGCCGAGCGTGGTGACCTCGGCGGTATGCGGGATCAGGTTGAGCAGGAAATCGCACGCGCCGTCTTCGCGGTCGCGAACGTCGTTGACCGTCAGCGAGACTCCGTCGACCGTGATCGAGCCCTTGGGCGCCACGAACGGGGCGAACTCGGCGCGGGTGCGGATAGCGACGGTGGTGGAGCCGCCCTCGGCGCGCGCGAGGCGGACTTCGCCGACGGTGTCGACATGGCCGGTGACGATATGGCCGCCGAGCTCGTCGCCGAGGCGCAGCGCGGTTTCGAGGTTGAGCTTGCGCCCGGACGACCACATGCCGGGCACGGTGCGCGAGACGGTTTCGCCCGAGACGTCGACCGCGAACCAGGCGTCTCCTGGCGCGCCGCCGCGTTCGACGACGGTCAGGCACACGCCCGAACAGGCGATCGAGGCGCCGATCGCGATCTTGTCGGGATCGTAGGGGCAGGCGACGCGCAGGCGCAGGTCGCCGCGCTGCTGCGCGTCCTCGATCGTGCCGACAGCGCTGACTATTCCGGTGAACATTCGCCACTCCCTGTCCGCGCGCGCTCATAGGCTTCGTAAGTGTCGCTGCCAAGCTGCCGCCGTTCGGCAAGGCGCCATCGCCCCTGCGCTTCGGCGAGATTGTCGAGGCCGATTTCGCCGAGCGCGGATGTGCCGCCGCCGATCATCATCGGCGCGCGATAGAGCTCGAGGCGGTCGACCAGATCGGCGGCGAGGAAGGCGGCGGCGGTAACCGCCCCGCCCTCGACGTAGAGGTATTGCACCGCCTCGAGCCCGGCGATCGCCGCGGGCGAATCGATCGTTTTGACCGCTCCCTCCCCGATCGTGCGCGAAAGGACCACGCGGCGCGGGCTGCGCGCTTCGAGGCCGGGCAGGCGCACGTCGAGCCGCGGCGCGTCGGCGCGCCAGGTGCCGCCGCCGACAAGGATCGCATCGGCCATGGCGCGGCGCGAATGGACGTGCGCGCGCGCCTCGGGGCCGGTGATCCAGCGGCTTTCGCCCGTTGCGGTCGCGATGCACCCGTCGAGCGAGGTCGCGAGCTTGAGCGTCACGTGCGGCCGGCCGCGCTCGGCGCGGGTCAGATAGCCTGCCAGGCTGGCGCGCGAGGCGGCGCAGTCGATTGTTTCGGCGGCGATTCCGGCCCTGCCGAGCCGCGCCATCCCTTGCCCGGCGGTGCGGGGGTCGGGGTCGCGCGTTCCGACGACCACCCGCGCCGGTGCAGCCTCGGCGATCAGATCGGCGCAGGCGGGTCCACGCTCGGAACGGTGCGCGCAGGGCTCGAGCGTGACGTAGAGCGTGCTCCCGCGCGCGGCTTCACCCGCTTCGGCGAACGCGACGGCTTCGGCGTGCGGACGGCCGCCCGGCCGGGTCCAGCCGCGGCCGACGACTATGCCTTGGTTGACGACCAGGCAGCCGACGGCGGGGTTGGGACGGCTCAGCGGGCGCGCGCGCGCAGCGAGGCGGGCCGCCGCGGCCAGCCAGTGCGCGTCAGGCGGCGGCGTCACTGGGCCGCGTCATTCTGGCCGATCGGCAACCGATTGTTCGATCAAGGCCTCGCGCCGGGCAGCTTCGGCCGCCTGCTCGCGCGCGCGCTCGGCCGCGGCCTCGCGTTCGATCTGCTCGACATCCATGCCGGTGGCGCGGCCGAGGCTGCGGTAGATTTCGCGTCGGAATTCCTCGCGCTCGGCCTGCTCGGCGGCGAGCGCTTCCTTGCGCTCCTGATTGCGGCGGTTCGACGCGATGATCTCTGCGTCGGTCCGCCCCGGCGCGTAAGTGGTGATATAGGTCACCTCGGGCGATTTGGGCGGGAAATAATACTTTTCCTGCAGAACCCAGAACAGCAGCGTCCCGGTCAGCAGCAGCGATGCGCCCAGGATCGGCAGGCGATAGGGCTGCGGCCGCCGGATATAGGCCCAGAAGTCGCCGGCGCCTTCGACGGGATTGAGGCGGCTGATCAGTCGCATGCGCGCAAGATAGGGGTTCGTGCGGCGGAGCGCCAGTGCCAGCGGCAAGCTATCCGAACGCGGCGTAAAGCGTGCGGCCGTGGGCTTTCAGCCAGCGATCGGCAGCGGGGAGATCGTCGTCGTAGATTCGCGCGAGCGCGCCCTTGAACGCCGGGCCGTGGTCGAAGTGGAGCAGATGCGCGACTTCGTGCGCGACGACCGAGCGGCGCACCGCGTCGGGCGCCATGATCAGGCGCCAGTTGATCCGCACCGTGCCGTCGCTCGCGCAGCTCCCCCAGCGGCGCCGGGCGCGCGACAGGCGCAGCCCGGGCGCGGCGACCCCGGCGGCGGCGCAATAATGCGCGAGATCGGCGGTCATCAGGCGCAGCGCCTCGGCTCTCAGCCAGCGTTCGAGTCGCGGCGCGAGGTGTTGCTCGGGGCCGCCGATCGTGATTGCCCCTACCGAGACCTGCGGATGGCGGGAGGCGCCGGGCGACCAGACGATCGCCAGCTCCCCGCCGCGATAGGGCAGCGCGCCGCCCGCTGACGGTGGCGCGGCGCGCGGGAGCGCATCGAGCTGGCGGGTGAGCCACAGCGTGCGAGAGCGGGCGAACTCGACCGCCTCCGCGGCGCGGCCCCAGCGCGGCAGAGTGACCCGCACCGCGTCGCCCTCGGGCGCGAGCCGCAGGACCATGCGCCGCGCGCGAGGATGGCGCACGATCACGATCGGCAGACGGTGCTCGCCCAGAGCGATCTCCGGCGCGTCGCGCGAATCGCGCCGCAGCCAGTCGATCACGCGTCGTCTCCCTCGCCCGAGGACCAGTCGACGATATGATGTTCGAGCGGGCCGGCGTCGGTCTCGCTCACCACGCGTCCGGCGACCGAGACACCCGCGCGCTTCACATCCTCGCGGTCGCCGGTCAGCAGGTAGTGCCAGCCGGGTAGCGGCTTGCCGGCGGCGCGGCGGCGATAGGCGCAGGTTTCGGGCAGCCACTCGACCTCGGCGACGATCCGCAGCGTCAGCCGCAGGCAATCGGGCACATAGGCCTTGCGGTGGCGAT
>CAMPIA010000209.1 GCA_946886175.1 uncultured Altererythrobacter sp. | reverse complement strand
CCTCGCGCTCGAGCGCGAGGCGCAGCGCGCGCCAGCCCATCGCCGGATTCTCGTCGTTCTCGAACGCGCTTTCGCGCAAGTAGGGCAGCGCCTTGTCGCCGCCGATATCGACCGTGCGGAAGATCACCGGCTTGTCGCCCGCGGCGTCGAGCACGTCTCGGTAGAGCCGGAACTGGCGCTCGCGCTGCGGCAGCGTGGCCGAAACGAGGAACTGGAACTCGGTCCGGAACAGCCCGATCCCGTCGGCCCCGACCAGCGCGAGCGTGGAGATGTCGTCGCGCAGGCCCGCGTTCATCATCACCTCGATCCGCGTGCCGCAGCGGGTGAAGGGCTCGACGTCGCGCAACTCGGCATAGAGGGCCTGGCGCTCGCGCGACTTGGCGAAGCGCTGCCCGAACGCGTCTTCGACCTGCTGCGCCGGGCGGACGACGGCATTGCCGTTGTCGGCGTCGAGCAGGATGAAATCGCCTTCCTGCACGATCCCGCGCAAGCCGCGCGCGCGGCCGAGCACCGGCACGCCCATCGCGCGCGCGACGATCACCACATGCGATGTAAGCGAGCCTTCTTCCAGGATCACACCCTTCAGCCGCCGGCGGTCGTATTCGAGCAGTTCGGCCGGGCCGAGGTTTCTCGCGATCAGGATCGCGTCGCCGCGCAGTCCCTGTGTCGCCGCGGTGCCGAGCTGGCCCGAGACGATCCGCAGCAGCCGGTTGGAGAGATCCTCCAGGTCGTGCATCCGGTCCTGCAGCAGCTGATCGTCGATCTCGCGCATGCGCATGCGGGTGCGCTGCTGGACGCGCTCGATCGCCGCCTCGGCGGTGAGGCCGGCGTCGATCGCCTCGTTGATCCGCCGGCTCCAGCCTTCGTCGTAGGCGAACATCTTGTAGGTTTCGAGCACCTCGTCGTGCTCGCCGCCGACCCCGAATTCGGCCCGGTCCGCCAGATTGTCGATCTGGTCGCGCATCTTGTCGAACGCGCGGTAAACGCGCTGGCGCTCGACCTCGATGTCCTCGGCCATGACCTGATCGATGGTGATGCGCGGCTGGTGAAACACCGCCGTGCCGCTCGCCAGACCCTTGACCAATTGCAGCCCGGTGATCGTCGCCGGCCCGGTATCGACGGGCACGAGCCCGCGGGCCTCCTCCTCGTCGATCAGCTCGTTGTTGGTGATCAGTTCGGACAGGACCATCGCAGTGGTCTGCAATGCCTCGATCTCGACATCCTCGTAGCGGCGGGGATCGACGTGCTGGACGCACAGCGCGCCCACCGCGCGTTCGCGATAGACGATCGGCACTCCGGCGAACGAATGGAACTTCTCCTCCCCCGTCTCGGGGCGATACTGGAAGTCCGGATGCGCCTTGGCCTCGGCCAGATTGAGCGTCTCGACATTGTCGGCGATCGTGCCGACCAGGCCCTCCCCGATCGCCATGCGGGTGACGTGCACCGCCTCGGCGTTGAGGCCGTGGGTCGCGTAGAGCTCGAGCATGCCCTCGCGCAGCAGATAGATCGAGCAGACCTCGCTATCGAGGCACTCGGCGATGATATCGACCACGTGATCGAGCTTGCCCTGCGCGTGAAGGCGCGAAGCCATGACCTCGTGCAGGCGGGTAAGTATCTGGCGTGCTGCTGCTGCTGCGCTCATGCGAGCGGCCTATAGCACAGCGGCTCCGATAGGAAGCGCCTGCCGCCGCGGCGCGGCGTGCGAGGAGGAAGGCTCAGATTTCGGAGAGCGCTTCCTTGATCCTGAGCTTCTGTCGCTTGATCGCCTGGACCGCCGCGGCGTCGGGAGAGGGCCGGTTCAGTTCATCGTGAAGTCTGGCTTCGAGGCCGGCATGCTTGCTCTGCAGGGCGCTGGCGTGTGACGATACCATCGGGCTCTCCTAGGTTGTGACCGTGTGAGCGACTCGCCTTTCGCGGGCGAACCGCGCGATGCCATAAGACCACAAGGGGCGGCCCTTGCGAAGTCCCGAGATTGCGCATTTCGACGGGACCGGGCAGAGGCGCGATGAACTGACCTGGCGGGGAGCGGGCCTGGATGAACGAGCACGAACTGCGCAAGCGGCTGGCGACGCTCCGGGTCGAACACCGCGATCTCGACGCCGCGATCGACGCGCTGCTCGCGAGCGGTTCGACCGACCAGCTCCAGATCGCGCGGCTGAAGAAGCGCAAGCTCCAGCTCAGAGACCAGATCGCGGCGGTCGAGGACGAACTGCTGCCCGATATCATCGCGTAGTTTGCTGCGCCCAGTAATTTGTTTGCGCCCTCAAACGCCGGGCGCGGCCAATACGGGCCGCCTGGCTTCGCGCCATAAGGCGCGGCCCGCGTCCGCGCTTGCAGGCCGATGGCAGCCCGAACCAGGGGGTAATCTTAACGAGCGCTCGTAAAACCGTCCCACGGCGGCACAGTCTCGAAAAGGGATGGGATAACCTGTCGGCTTTCGCTGTTCGCGTACGCGCGGGTGAGATAGCCGGGCGAAGTGATGGGCACGCGCGCGGATATCAGCCAGGCGATCATCGAATCGCTTTACTGCGAGGCGCTGTTGCTCGCCGACGACGTGCGCACCGCGTTCGACCTTTCGCGCCGTCACGAGCCGGCCCCCGGCGACGATTTCCTGCGCCTCGCGCTGTCGGTCGAGGGCCTGCGGACGACCACCCGGGTGATGCACGTGCTCGCCTGGCTGCTCAACCAGCGCGCCTACTACAGCGGCGAGATGAGCGAATTTCAGCTCCGCCGCCATGGCAGGCTGCCCGAAGACCGCGGGTCCGACCCGGACAACCTCGCCTGGCTCGAACCCGAGACCTGCGCGCTGATCGAGGCGAGCGAGCTGCTCCACGCGCGCATCGCCCGGCTCGACCGCGCCTGGCGCGACGGATTCGAGATGCGCCCCGCCGCGGTGCTGCGCCTGCGCGAACGGCTCGGCCGCGCGGTCGGCGGCGGGGCCTAGACCGCCGCCAGCGCCTTGCGCCAGCGCGTGAGCCGTTCGTGGCGCGCGCTGGTATCTATCGATGGCTCGAAGCTGCGCACCTTGCCGCGCATCGCCCGCGCCGCGTGTTCCAGGCTCGGGTGAATGCCCGCCCCGACCGCCGCGAGCATTGCCGCGCCGAGCGCGGTCGTTTCGACGAAATCGGGCCGCTCGACCGTGACGCCGAGCATGTCGGCGAGGTCCTGCGCCATCCAGTCGTTGGCGCTCATCCCGCCGTCGATCCTGAGCGTCTGCCACGCTGCTCCGTCCGCCGCGAAAGCGGTCGCGAGATCGTGCGTCTGGTGGGCCATCGCCTCCAACGCGGCACGCGCGATCTGTGCGCGCCCGCTGGAGAAACTCAATCCGGCGATGACCCCGCGTGCCTCGGCCAGCCAATGCGGCGCGCCGAGGCCCGATAGCGCGGGAACGATCGTCACCCCGCCGCTATCGGGC
>CAMPIA010000208.1 GCA_946886175.1 uncultured Altererythrobacter sp. | reverse complement strand
GCCATATATGGGTGGCTTTGAGTCGGGTCAACGGCTTTTTGCAATTTTATTTCGCGGCATAGCTAAGGTTCTGGAAAATCGGGATTTTGGCTGTCGATATTGCTCTCCAGACGGTGGCGGGGCGTAACTTCCGGGGGCGCCATACGACCAGACGTGGCGAATCCCGGTCGGGCACCCCCTTTGTATCGTCGATCGGCACACTGCGCCGGCCCGGCAATCGAGCAAATCTTCACCTTTGCGCGCTAGTCGGCAGGTCGTGAGCGAGTTGCACCATTCCTCGGCCGCGGGCGACGCCGCGTTCGCGCAGCGCGTGCGCCGTGCGCTCGCCTGGCGCTGGGGGACGCAGGTGCTCGCGCAGATCATCACCTGGACCTCGACGATTCTCGTCGTCCGCCTGCTCGCGCCGACCGATTACGGGCTGTTCGCGATGTCGCAGACGGTCATCACCGCGCTCGCCTTTCTCAACGGACAGAGCTTCGCCACTTCGCTGATCCAGGCCGACAAGGTCGACGAGCGGCGCATCGGCCAGGTCTTCGCGCTCCTGCTGATGCTCAACGGCGCGCTCGCCGCGACCCAGTTCCTCATGGCCCCGCTCGCGGCCGACTACTACAACCAGCCGCTGATCGCCGACATGCTTCGCATCCAGGCGGTGATCTTCCTCACCATCCCCTTCTCCGCGCTGCCGCAGGAATTGCTCGCGCGGCGAATCGAGTTTCGCAGCCAGGGTCTGGTCAATCTCACCTGCGCGCTGATCGGCGCGAGCATTGCACTCACCCTGGCATGGCGAGGTTACGGCGTCTGGGCGCTGGTCTATGCGCCGATCGCGATGTTCGCGACGCGGGCTATCGGGTTGACGCTGGTTGCGCGCGTGCTCGTCCGGCCGGTGTTCGACTTGCGCGGCGCGGGCGATCTCATCACCTTCGGCGGCGCGCTGACGCTGTGCCAGCTGTTCTGGATCGTACAGAGCCAGAGCGATGTGGTCATCGCCGGTCGTGCGCTCGATACCCACGATCTCGGGCTCTACGCCGAAGCGCTGTTCCTCACCCTGATCGTAACCGGCCGGTTCATCCCGCCGATCAACGAAGTCGCATTTCCCGCCTATGCCGAGCTGCACAAGGCGGGCCGCGCGCTGGCGCCCTATTTCCTGCGCACCGCACGCACCGTCATGCTGGTGGTGGCGCCGATCTACGTCGGTCTCTCGCTGACCGCCGAGGCGGCTGTGCTCACGCTGTTCGGCGCGAAGTGGGCCGAAATGGCGCCGTTCGTCGCCGGGCTCGCGCTGGCCATGCCGTTCTTCGCCATGCAGATCATCTGTTCGCCGACGACCAACGCGATCGGCCGTCCGCGAATCTATCTTACCACCGCGCTTGCGGGCGCGATCCTGTTTCCCTCGGTGTTCCTGATCGGAATCGACTTCGGCCCGATGGGCCTGGTCCACGCCTGGTGGATCGCGGCGCCCGCGCTGCTCGCGGTCACCCTTGCGCTCACGCTGCCGGCGATCGGCGCGCGGCTGCGCGATCTGCTCGCGGCGCTCGCCCCGGTCGCCGCGGCCTGCGCGGTGATGGCGGTGGTCGTGCTCGCGCTTCGCGGCTTGGTCGACGAGTGGCCTCCGCTGGCGCAACTGGCCGCGCTCGCCGCAAGCGGCGCGGCGGCCTACGCGCTCACCTTGTGGTTCGTCTGGCCCGGGATCGTGCGCGATGCCTGGGCCATGCTCCGCCGCCAGCCGGACGCCGGGCCTGCGGCCGCGGCTGCTCCGAGCGCGGCGCTCGACGCATCTCGCACCTGACGACTCCCACCTGACGAAGCGCCGTGCTGCCTCGACAGGCGCGCTCGTATGCGCATGGTGACGAAGCGCAGCGTATGATATGATGCAGGACCAGTCGAATGGGAGATCGCCGTGTCGTTCCTCGTTCTCGCCGCCAGTGCGATGCTGCAGATGTCCTCGCCCGAACCGGCCGATCCACCCCTGCCGGTTCCCGTATCGACGCCGGCCCCCGCGCCCGCACCGGTCGAAACCACCTCGCTGATCGAGCAGATGGCCGGGGCCGGAGGCGAGACTATCGAGAGCATGACCGATTACTACCAGCGGATGACCGTGCCGGTGACGATCCAGGGCGAAGGGCCGTTCCGCTTCATGATCGACACCGGCGCGCAGGCGACCGTCGTCACCCGCGGGCTGAGCGACCAGCTCGCGCTCAAGCACCTCGGCAACGCGACCGTGGTGGGCATGGCGAGCGCCGAGCTGGTCGAACTTGTCGAACTCGACGGACTCGAATTCGCGGAGCGAACCTTCGACAATCTGCACACCCCGTTGCTCGAGGCGCGGCACGTCGGCGCCGATGGCATCCTCGGGCTCGACAGCCTGCAAGACCTGCGCGTGCTGATCGATTTTCGCGAAGGCACGATCCGGGTCGACGACGCCGAGGCGCTCGGCGGCAACGACGGGTACGAGATCGTGGTTCGCGCCCAGCGCAAGCTCGGCCGTCTGATCATCGCCGACGCGGAGATCGATGGGGTCCGCACCGCGGTGATCATCGACACCGGCGCTCAGGGCAACCTCGGCAACCTGGCCCTGCAGAAGCGCCTGCGCGCAAAGAAGCTGGCCGAAGTGAGCTCGACCGATGTTCACGGCGCGCTTCTGATCGGCGAGCTCGATTTCGCCGACACGGTGCGGATCGACGACTTCCAGTTGCAGAACCTGCCGATCGCCTACGCCGACGGACCTGCTTTCGCGGCGCTCGGTCTGCACAAGAAGCCCGCGTTGATCCTCGGAATGCGCGATTTGCGGCTGTTCGATCGGGTTGCGATCGATTTCGAATCGCGGACCGTGCTGTTCGACCTTCCGCGCGGGGTCGCTCGAGGAAATCCGGTCAATCTGGGCTTCGGCCCCAGCCGGCTCTAACCGCCCTAACGGATCCCGCTCCATTGCGCGGCGCGGCGCGGGTCGCCACATAGCGCGCGATGCCGCCCGACACACCCTCCCCCGCCCCCGCCGACCACGACGGCTGGGCGACGATCCGGCGCTTTCTTCCTTACCTCTGGCCGCGCGACAACGCAGCGCTGAGGCGGCGCATCGTCGTCGCGCTCGCGCTGGTGCTCGCCGCCAAGGCGATCACGCTTGCGCTGCCCTATGCCTACAGGGGCGCAGTCGATGCGATGGCGACCCCCGCCGACGCCGCGACCTCGCTCGCGCTCGCGCTGGTGGTCGCCTATGCGGCGGGGCGGCTCGGCTCGATCGTGTTCGACAACTTGCGCAACGTCGCGTTCGAGCGCGTCGGGCAGGAAGCGACGCGGCATCTGGCCGAGGACACTTTCGCGCGGCTGCATCGCCTCAGCCTGCGCTTCCACCTCTCGCGCCGCACGGGCGAGGTCACCAAGACGGTCGAGCGCGGGACCAAGAGCATCGATTCGATGCTCT
>CAMPIA010000207.1 GCA_946886175.1 uncultured Altererythrobacter sp. | reverse complement strand
GCTGCGCCTGCGCCATGCGCAGTTCCTCGCGCGCCTGCTGGATCGCGTGCTCGGCTGCGTCGTGCTCGGTCTTGGTCAGGAAGCCCTGCTCGAAGAGCGCGTCCTTGCGCGCGAAATTGGCTTGCGCGAAGGCGATGTCCTCGCGCGCGGCGGCGATCGCGGCGCCCGAAAGATCGCTCGAATTGCTGAGCGCGGTGACATTGGCCTGCGCTTGCGCGATCGCGGCATTCGCCTGCGCGATCTGGAGCCGGTAGGGCTCGGGATCGATGCGGAACAGGAGCGCCCCCCTGGCGACCGTCTGCCCGTCCTCGACCGCGACCTCGACGATCCGTCCGCCAACCTCGGTCGAGACCGCCACCTGATCCTGCTGGACATAGGCGTTGTCGGTCGAGACCTTGCCCTGGAGGCTGAACCAGTAGATCGCCCCCGCGACCAGCAGCACGATGGGCGCCGCCGCCATCAGCGCGAGACGTCCCCAGCGGCGGCGCGGCTTCGCCTCCGCGGCCGGAGAGACTTCGGTTTCCGTCGCCTCGGGCATCGTCACGGGATCGGCGTCAGCCATTGGCGGCAAGCTCCTTCGCCGGAGCGGAAAGGTTGGCGGAAACGCGCGCGAGCATATCCATGAAGGCATCGCGTTCGCGCTTGCTGAACCCGGTCATCATCGTCTCGATCAATCCGTCCAGCGCGGCGCGGATGCGCGCACTTTCGCCGCGGCTGCGCTCGGTCAGCTGGAGCAAGCGCGCGCGGCGATCGTCGGGGTCGGCATGGCGCTCGACAAGCCCGGCCTCCTCCATCCGATCGACCATGCGGCACAGCGTGATCGGCTCGATCTCGAGCCGTTCGGCGTAGAACACCTGATTCTCGCCCGGATGACGCTCAAGCGTGAGCAGCAGCCGCGCCTGAGGAGAGGTCACCCCGATCTCGCGCACGCGCTCGTCGAACGCGCGGCGCAGGAGGCGCGAATTGTCCGCGAGAAGATAGCCTGGGTTGATGTCCATGGCGGCGCATATAATAAGGGGGCTTATTATGTGCAAGCCGCTTTGCGCCGCACTTCGGCTGCTGTAAAGCCTCGCCGCATGAACAAAGTCAGCAAGACCGGCGGGTGCCAGTGCGGCCGCGTGCGCTATACCGCGCAGGTCGATCCTACCGACGCATACCTGTGCCATTGCCGCATGTGCCAGCGCGCCACCGGCGGCTTCGCGGCGAGTTTCGTGAACGCGCTCCAGACCGAGATCGCGTGGCAGGGCGAGCCCGACTGGTACGCCAGCTCGCCGATCGCAGCGCGCCCGTTCTGCGCGCGCTGCGGCACCCCGCTGGGCTTCCGCTTCAACGAGGGCAGCGATAAGATGGACTTGACCGTCGGCAGCTTCGACGACCCGTCCGACTTTCGCCCCAAGCACCATTTCGGTGCCGAGAGCCTGGTCCACGAAGCCTGGCTCGACACGAGCGCACTGCCGCGCATCCGCAGCGACGAATACGATGTGCTGGTCCGGAAATGGAAGGACGCGGGCGCGCAGCCGCCGCAATGAGCGCGGTCGAGACCGAGCGGATCGCCTCGTTCGACGGGGCCGAGCTTGCGGTTCATCGCGTCGGCGCGGGCAGGCCGGTGGTGCTGCTGCACGGGCTGTTCTCGAGCGCGGAGATGAACTGGGTGCGGTTCGGCCATGCGCAGAAGCTGGCCGACGCCGGGTTCGAGGCGGTGATGCCCGATCTGCGCGCGCATGGCGACAGCGCGAAGCCGCACGAGGCCGAAGCCTATCCGCAAGGCGTGCTGGCGAAGGATGCGGCGGCGCTGGTCGAGGCGCTGGGGCTCGAAGATTACGATCTCGTCGGATTCTCGCTCGGCGCACGCACGGCCGCCCGGGCGGTGATCGAGGGCTTGAGGCCGCGGCGGCTGGTGCTCGCGGGGATGGGGCTCGAGGGACTTTCGGGCTGGAGCAGCCGATCGGCGTTCTTCATCGACGCGATCGACCGGTTCGAGGAGGTCGCGCGCGGCGATCCGGCGTTCATGGCGGTGAGCTTCATGAAGACGATGAAGGTCGATCGCGCGGCGGCGCGGCTGCTGCTCCAGGCGGTCGACGACACCGCGCCCGGCGAACTGGCGAAGATCGCGATGCCGACAATGGTGCTGTGCGGCGACAAGGACGACGACAACGGCTCGGCGGCGAAGCTCGCGGCGGCCTTGCCCGACGCGCGCCATGTCACGATCCCCGGCACGCACATGAGCTCGGTCACCGAAGGCGCACTGGGCGACGCGCTGGTAGAATTCCTCGGCGAAGAGGGCTGAGCGTGGTGCGCGCGTTCCTGGCCTGGTGGCTGGGAGGGCTCGCGCTGTTCGCCCTGGTGCTGTGGCTCCACGCGCCGCTGGCGATTCCGGCGGTGCCCGGCGGGATCGGCAATCATCAGGCGGCGGGCAGCGCGGCCGAGGTCGAGCGCATCCACGCCGCCTGGCGCGGCGCCGGAGTCTACGACACGGCGCGCACCGCGATGATCGCCGACCTGGTGTTCATCGGCGTCTATACGCTCGGCGCCGCGCTCGGCGGCCGCGTGTTGCGCGCGAGCGGCGGCGGAACGATGCGGCTGATCGGCGACGCGGTGCTCGCGGGCGCGGTCGTGTTCGGCGTCACCGATTACGTCGAGACCGTGTGCCAGCTCGTCCAGCTGGTTCAGGACGAGGGCTCGGATACGCTCGCGGCCACCGCCGCCACCGTCCGGCCGGTCAAGATCATCGCGTGGATCGCAACCTTCGTCGGCATCCTCGCCGGGCTTGCCGTTCGTCGATTTGTAGCCCGTTCGTCTTGATTCGGACACGCCTCGGGTTAGGGTCGCGACATCAGGCCGGGATACGATCGCAACCGGTTTTCATTCGAGAGGACGCATAGCCCTATGAAGTTCGCACCCGTCGCGCTTGCCGCGCTCGCCATTTCGCTCGCCGCCCCCGCTTATGCGCAGGAAACCGCCGCGGCCACGGCTCACTCCGAGCACGCCGCCGCCGAGCAGTATCCGCTGACGCCCGAAGGCGCGGCGGCCTGGCTGGGGATGGTCGAGAAGGATCTGTTCGATTATTCGGTCGATGCGAGCCGCGTGTTCTGGGTCAACGCGACCTATATCACGCCCGATACCGACGCGCTGGCCGCGCAGGCGGGTGCCGAGGGCACCGAGAAATCGGTCAAGTACGCGCTCGAAGCGGCGAAATACGCGCAGGTCGAGGGGCTCGATCCGGATGTCGCGCGCAAGCTGAACATCCTGCGCAACGGCATCGTCCTGCCCGCGCCGACGACCGAAGGCGCGGCGACCGAGCTCAACACGATCGCGACCGATCTGCAGAGCCAGTACGGCAAGGGCAAGGGCACGCTCAACGGCGAACCGATCTCGGGCTCGGACATCGAGGCCGAGATGGGCAATCTCGAGCACACGCCCG
>CAMPIA010000206.1 GCA_946886175.1 uncultured Altererythrobacter sp. | reverse complement strand
CGGCACGGCTCGTCGACGATGGCGTGCGAGATTTCCGCCTTGCGCACGATCTTGGCGATCTCGCCGCCGCGCAGGATCGGCATGGCCGCAACCGCCACGCCCCCGGCCTTGAGCACTCCGAGCCAGGCGGCGATCTGCGTCGCGCCGTTGCGGCCGACGATCAGCACGCGATTGCCGGGAACGAGGCCCTCCTCCTCCACCAGCAGCCGCGCGATGCGCGAGGACAGCACGTCGAGCTCGGCGTAGGTCCAGGCGCCCGTTCCGCCGAGCACCGCACAATCTTCCGGCGCGCCGCCCGCGAGCAGATCGACCGCGGCGTTCAGCCGCTCGGGATATTGCAGCTCGGGCAAGTCGAACCGGAACTCTGGCTGCGCCTCGATCGGCGGCAGGCGGTCGCGCACGAAGCTGTCGTAGTTCGCGCTCATCGCGGCACCACCGCGATGGTCTCGATCTCCACCAGAGCCTCGCGCTCGACCAGCGCCGAGACCTCGACCACCGCCATCGCCGGAAACGTCTTGCCGAGCACTTCGCGCCACACGGCGCCGATCGCGGGGGATTGCGCCACGTAGTCTTCGCGACTGACGACATAGCAGGTCATGCGCACGATGTGTTCAGGGGCCGCGCCGCCCTCGGCGAGGATCGCGTGGGTGTTCTCGAGCACCTGGCGGAACTGTCCGACGAGGTCTTTGGCGGCGAAGCGCTCCTCTGCGTCCCAACCGACCACGCCGGCTGTGAAGACCATGCGCCCTTCGGCCGCCACGCCGTTGGCGTAACCCTTCGGCCGGACCCAGCGGGGCGGCTGGAGTATCCTGTGAACGGTCATGTCGTCCTCTCCCGATCGCCTCGCTCAGTCGCCTTCGAACACCGGCTGGCGCTTGGCCGCGAAAGCCTCGAACGCGCGGCGAAAGTCGTTGGTCGCCATGCAGATCGCCTGCGCCTGCGCCTCCATCTCGATCGCGGTTTCGAGCGAGACGTTCCACTCGGCCGCGAGCTGCGTCTTGGTCACGCCGTGCGCGAAGGTCGGACCTGCGGCGAGCTCGCGCGCGAGCGCCTGCGCTTCGCCGAGAACCGCGCCGCTTTCGACCAGCCGGTTGTGGAAGCCCCAGCGCTCGCCCTCTTCGGCGGTCATCACCCGGCCGGTGTAGAGCAGCTCGGACGCGCGGCCCTGGCCGATGAGGCGCGGCAGGATCGCGCAGGCGCCCATGTCGCACCCGGCGAGGCCGACGCGGGTGAACAGGAACGCGGTCTTGGTCGCGGGCGTCGCCAGCCGCATGTCGCTCGCCATCGCCATGATGGCTCCTGCACCGACGCAGACCCCGTCGAGCGCGGCGACGACCGGTTGCGGGCAGCCGCGCATCGCCTTGACGAGATCGCCGGTCATGCGCGTGAACCTGAGCAGTTCGGGCATCGCCATTTCGGTCAGCGGGCCGATGATCTCGTGCACGTCGCCGCCCGAGCTGAAGTTGCCCCCCGCCCCGGCAATCACCACCGCCTTGACGTCGCTGGCGTAAACGAGCGCGCGGAAGCAGTCGCGCAGCTCGGCATAGCTGTCGAAGGTCAGCGGGTTCTTTCGCTCGGGCCGGTCGAGCGTGATGGTTGCGACACCCTCGGCGAACTCCCACCGGAAGTGCTCGGGCGCGTAAGTTTCGGGATTCATGCGGGGTTCCTTTCGGAGAGCGTGGTCTTGAGCGTGTCGAGATCGGCCTGGAGCGCATCGCGGGTGTGGGGCGAGAGCGGACCGAGAAGCTCGTCCACCCAGCCATGATGCGCGGCGACCAGCTCGGTGAAGTGCGCCGCGCCCGGCGCCGTGAGCGTGACGACCGACACCCGCCGGTCGGTCGCGAGCGGCTCCAGCACGACGTATCCATCGCGCGCGAGCGCCTTCACGATGCCGGTAACATTGCCGTTCGAGACGAGCAGGGCGCGGCTGAGCTCGCCCATCGTCATGCCCGCGCCGCTGCGATCGAGCGCCGCCAGCACGTCGAAACGCGGCAAGGTGGTGTCGAAGCGTTCGGCGAGTCCGCGCTGGAGCCGCTTTTCGATCAGGGTGGTGCAGCCGAGGAGCCGCAGCCACAGCCGCACGTTCGCCTCGTCGAAGCCAGTGCGGGTGGGCGAAGGCGCGGCATCGTTCATGCGATTTCCACCGCTTCGCCATTGCGCTCGGACAGCACGAGATCGGCCACCAGCGCGCCGATCTCGGCCGGGTCGATCAGTCGGCCCGAGGGGTTCATGGCGGCGAGGCCGGCGCGCGCGTCGGTTTCGCTTCGGCCGGTCTTCGCGTGGATCGTGCGCGTCGCGGCGGCGACGATTTCGGTGTCGGCGAAGCCCGGACAAACCGCGTTGGCGGTCACCCCCTTGCCGGCGAATTCGGCGGCCAGGGCGCGCATCAGCCCGACCGCGCCGTGCTTTGCCGCGACATAGGGCGCGCTATAGGCGAACCCCCGCAGCCCCGCGACCGAGGCGACCGTGACGATCCGCCCGTATCCGGCGGCGAGCATTGCCGGCGCGGCCGCGCGGCAGCAATGAAATGCACCGTCCAGATTGACCGCCAGCGCCGCGCGCCAGGCGGTCGCGTCGACTTTGGCGAACGGCGCGCTCGCCGCGGCGCCCGCATTGTTGATCAGGATCGAGACCGGCCCTTGATCCCGCTGGGCCTCCGCAAACGCGGATTCAACCGCCGCAGCGTCGGTTACGTCGGCCGTGAGACAGCGCGCATTCGGCAGCCGGGCGGCCATCGCCTCTAGCGGCGCGCGCCGACGCGCCACGAGCGTGATCGTTGCGCCTTCAGCCGCGAGCGCGCGGGCGATCGCCGCACCGATGCCGGTGCCCCCGCCGGTGACCAGCGCATGATGGCCCGCGAGCCGCGTCATGCCCGGAGCGCCGCCTCCTGCTCGGCGGCGCGCTGGAGGTTGCGTTCGAGCTGCTCGTGTCCCGACAAATATTGCCGGGGGACGTTTGCGCCGCGATACCCAAGCTCGGCGGCGGCGCGCAGCGTCCACATCGGATCGGCGAGGTGCGGCCGTGCGAGCGCGACGAGATCGGCGCGCCCCGCCGCGAGGATCGAATTGGCGTGGTCGGTTTCGAAGATATTGCCGACCGCCATCGTCGTCAGCCGCGCCTCGTTGCGGATGCGGTCGGCGAACGGCGTCTGGAACATGCGGCCGTAGATCGGCTTGCACTCGGCCCAGGTCTGTCCCGCGGAGACGTCGATCAGGTCGCAGCCCGCCTCGGCGAAGGCGCGCGCTATCTCGACCGCTTCGGCGGGTGTCACCCCCAGGTCGCCCATCCAGTCGTTGGCCGAGATGCGCACCGACATCGGCCGCTCGGCGGGCCAGACCTCGCGCATCGCGGCGAACACCTCGAGCGGGAAGCGCAGCCGGTTGGCGAGGCTGCCGCCGTATTCGTCGGTGCGCTTGTTGTGCAGCGGGGTGATGAAGCTGG
>CAMPIA010000205.1 GCA_946886175.1 uncultured Altererythrobacter sp. | reverse complement strand
GGTCCAGGCGCTCTACCAGCGCGAGATGGAGAAGACCGCGCTCGCGCGCCTGCTCAACGAGTTCCACCAGCACCGGCTGGGCGCCGTGATCGAGGACGAGCAGTACGCCGAGGCGGAAGTCGCCTTCTTCGACGACGTGGTTTCAGGCGTCGATGCGCGCTGCGACGAGATCGATCTGCTGCTGAGCGAACGGCTGGCCAAGGGCTGGAGCCTCGCGCGGCTCGACAAGACGATGCTCCAGGTGCTGCGTGCGGGAACCTACGAGCTGATGGCGCGCGCCGACGTTCCGGTGGGCACCGTGATCGGCGAATATGTCGATGTGGCCAAGGCGTTCTTCGACGACCGCGAGGCCAAGTTCGCGAACGGGGTGCTCGACGCGGTCGCCAAGCAGGTGCGATGAGCGGCGAGCTCGATTTCGTCGAATTGCTGCGCGGTCTGCCGCTGCATCACGGCGCCCGTCGGCTGAACGACGATGCGGCGGTGCTGGAAGTGGGCGGTGAAACGCTCGTCCTGACCCACGACATGTTGGTAGAAGGCGTGCACATCGCGCCTGGACAGGACCCGGCGGATGTCGCGTGGAAGCTCGTCGCCACCAATCTCTCCGACCTCGCCGCAAAAGGCGCGGAGCCCATCGGCGTGCTGGTGGGCCTGATGCTCGGCGATGATGACGCCGCATTCGTCGATGGACTGCGCGAAGCGTTGAAGGCCCTCCACACCCCGCTGCTAGGGGGAGACACCGTTTCGGGCGGGCCGCCCCGCAGCTTCGGCCTCACCGCCGTCGGCCGCGCGACGCACACGCCGGTGCCGTCGCGCAGCGGCGCGCGGCACGGCGATGCGATCTACGTCACCGGGAAGCTGGGGGGCGCTCTCGCGGGCTTCGAAGCGCTTCAGGCGGGCGACCGGGAGGCCGCCCTGCCCTACCTCCGCCCGGCCCCGCTACTCGCCTACGGACAGGCGCTCGCACCGGTCGTGACCGCGATGATGGACATTTCGGACGGTCTGCTGCTCGATGCCTGGCGCATGGCGAAGGCGAGCGGCGCAACGTTCGAGATCGAACCGGCCGCCGTTCCGATAGCCCTGCCCGAAGCGCGGCGGGCGGAGGCGCTTCGGTGGGGCGACGACTACCAGTTGCTGTTCACCGCCCCCGAAAGCGCAGTGCTGCCGGTGCCGGCAACGCGGATCGGACTGGTCGGCCGTTCGCGAAAGAGCGCCCAGCTTCGCATCGAGGGTGAACTGATCCGTCACCCCGAGGGTCTCGGCTACAGCCACGAAAGCTAGATTTCGGGGCAATCCACCCCGCGCCTGCGCAACACCGGCCGCAGCGCGTAGTAGGCTTCCTTCGTCCGGTGGCTCGGGATCGCCGGGTAGAGGTGATGCACGAAGTGCGTCTCCATCCCGATCGAACCGATATGGCCCAGCCGGCTCTTGAAGAAGCGCGTGTTGTCGTAGCGACCCCGCGCGACGCGGGGGTGGTGCGGCGCCCAGCTCAGGTAGAAGCGAATGTAGCTGAGCCCGATATGGCGCGGCAGCCACCACAGCAGCGCCGCCTCGATCGCATAGCCGCTCCACGCCATGCCGAACAGCACAGCCATGAAGATGAGCTGGAGCCGGATCGTGTCCCTGAGCGAATCCGCGGCCTCCCTGGTGCCCATCTCGGCGAGGATGCGCTTGTAGATGTGGATCGAGCCGTCGGCGCCGGGCTGGCGGTTGAGCCAGGTCTTGTAGATCGCATGCCACGGACCGTTCGCGCGGTCGGGGAAATCCGGATCCTTCTCGGGATGATTGGTGTGATAGTGATGCTCGAGGTGCATCAGCCGCGCCATCGAGAAAGGGAACACGATGATGATCGTCGAGACCTTGCCGGTCCACTCGTTGAGCCAGCGCGTCTTGCTGCCCGGACGGCCGATGTTCGAATGCATCGCCTCGTGGCTGGTGACATAGCCGCCCACCGCGAACACGGTCGAGATCACGAAGGCGAGCGGCAGGTTGATCCACCCCATGATCGCGAGCGGGAAGAAGCTCAGCCAGATCGCGTAACAGGTAAAGGCGAACGCGGGGTAGAGCCACATCCGCCCGCCTTCGAACTGCTTCGCGATCGCCCGCTCTTCCTTGAGCAGCGAGGCGCGCGTGTGCCGGTCGAGCGAGGAATCGCCGGTCAGCGGGATCGCCGGTGCATCGCCCCGCGCGGGAATCTCGGTCAGGCCGGTTTCGCGATGCCCGTCCCGATGAATGTCGCGCGTTGCCCCCAACCCTTCAGTCATAGCCAGCGCCCCCGGATCGTCGCGTAGAGGCCCCACGGCGCGCCGATCAGGAGGCCGAACACGATCGGCGCCATGCCCAGCGGCGGCGCCCACCCCCAATAGACCATCGTCTGCGCGATCAGCGGCGCAATGAAGCCCACGCCGAACAGAAACGGCATGATCTTGAACAGCGTCTGGACCGCGCTTTGCATGGCCGTTTACTTAATCTTAAGCACGATTTCCCGCAAGCGTTCGTGAAATATCGTTTCGCGGCGTCGCATTTCGGGTCAGGCGCAGCCCCGGAAACAATCTACGCGAGAGGCTTGCGCGCCGCGCCCCACCCCTTATACCTCGGCCAGCCTGCGGCCCTGCGAAAGCGGGGCCGTTCGCCAAGAGAACCAATTCAGGGAAGAGGGGATTCGCGCGTGAATCTAGTCGCGATCGCAATCGTGCTGGGGCTGCTGGCCATCGTCTATGGCTTCGTCACCAGCCGCCAGGTGCTCGGCGCAGACGCCGGCAACGCCAAGATGCAGGAAATCGCCGGCGCCATCCAGGAAGGCGCGCAAGCCTATCTGAGCCGCCAGTACACCACGATCGGCGTGGTCGGGGTGGTCGTGGCGATTATCGTCGGGATATTCCTCGGCCCGGTATCGGCCACCGGCTTCGTGCTCGGCGCGATCCTCTCGGGCGTGGCGGGCTTTATCGGGATGAACATCTCGGTCCGTTCCAACGTGCGCACCGCGGCCGCCGCGCAGACCGGCTTGCAGCAGGGCCTCACCCTCGCCTTCCGCGCCGGCGCGATCACCGGCATGCTCGTCGCCGGCCTCGCGCTGCTCGCGATCGCGGTGTTCTTCTACGTGCTCATCGGCCCGATGGGCCATGCGCCCAACGACCGGATCGTGATCGACGCACTCGTCGCGCTTGCTTTCGGCGCCTCGCTGATCTCGATCTTCGCGCGCCTCGGCGGCGGCATCTTCACCAAGGCGGCCGACGTCGGCGCCGACCTCGTCGGCAAGGTCGAGGCGGGCATTCCCGAAGACGATCCGCGCAACCCCGCGGTGATCGCGGACAACGTGGGCGACAACGTGGGCGATTGCGCCGGCATGGCCGCCGATCTGTTCGAAACCTACGTCGTCACCGTCGGCGCCACCATGGTGCTGACCGCGCTGCTGTTCGCCGACACGGGCGACCTGCTGCTGCCGCTGATGGCGCTGC
>CAMPIA010000204.1 GCA_946886175.1 uncultured Altererythrobacter sp. | reverse complement strand
GATGAGGTCGTCGACGCCGAATTCGAAGAGGTCGACAAGCCTTGATGGCCTGGCCGGATGGTCCTCGACGGGACGAGGCCGGCACGAGCCGCCTGACGGGTTCCGTTCGGTTCGAGGCGACAGGAGGCCGTCATGGCGGATAGATCCACGGACGAGCGAGCACCGTCGGCCGAGACGACGGAGGCGCCAGACGTCGCCGGCCTGCAGGCGGAGAATGCCTCGCTGCAGGACCGCTTGCTTCGGACGCTGGCCGATGCCGAAAACGTACGCCGGCGAGCCGAACGCGCCGCGCAGGATGCACGAAACTACGCGGTCGCTGACCTCGCGCGCGAACTGCTGACGGTCGTCGACAATCTTCGGCGCGCCATCGAGGCAGCCGAGGATCGGGCCCGCGATGCCGCGGGCAACGCGTCCCTCGTCGAGGGCATTCGGGCGATCGAGCGGTCGCTCATGACGATGCTCGAACGTTTCGGGGTCCGCAGGCTGGAGGCTCGGGGCGCACCGTTCGATCCAACGCGACACGAGGCGATGATCGAGGTCGACGATCCGGAGCGGGCGCCTGGAAGCGTCGTCGACGTGATGGAGGAAGGATACACGATCCACGATCGACTGCTGAGGCCCGCCAGGGTCTCGGTCACACGCAGTCGGCCGGCGACGGTCGCGGCGGAGGGATCAGCGTCGCCCGAGGACCGCGGCTCCGGCCCAAACCGAGGCGAGTGATATGAGCGCACCCCGGCATGGCGGATAAGGCTGACAGGAGCAGGCCGACAGGAGCAGCCCGTGGCCGACGACCCCTATGAGACGCTGGGCGTGAAGAAGGACGCCTCCCAGGAGGACATCCAGAAGGCCTATCGTCGACGCGCGAAGACACTGCACCCCGACCTCAACCCGGGCGACCGGCAAGCCGAAGAGCAATTCAAGGAGCTCTCCGCCGCATACGACCTGTTGAGCGATCCGGAGAAACGCGCACGCTTCGATCGCGGCGAGATCGACGCGTCCGGCGCCGAGCGCCCGCAGGAGCGCTACTATCGAGACTTTGGCGATCGCCGGGCCGGGAACCCCTATGCGAACGATGCCGGCTTTGCGGATTTCGCCGACTTTGGCGATGCAGACGATTTCATGTCGGCCATCTTTGGCCGATCCGGCCGGACCAGCCGCAATCGCCGTGGCTCGGATGCCCGCTACAGTCTCGAGATCGATTTCCTCGACGCGATCAATGGCGGGACACGCACGATAACGCTTCCGGACGGATCGACGCTCGACGTCAAGATACCCCCCGGCACGCGCGACGGTCAGATCCTGCGATTGCGCGGCAAGGGGTTGCCGGGGTTCGGTGAAGGCCCGCCCGGAGACGCTCTTATCGAGGTCGATGTTCGTCCGCATCCTCTCTTCCGGCGCGAGGGCGACGACATCCACATCGAGCTGCCCATCATGGTGCGCGACGCTGTCCTGGGCGGCAAGCTGCGAGTCCCGACGCCCACGGGAACCGTGACGATGACGATCCCCAGGTGGAGCAACACCGGCGCGAAGCTCCGGCTGAAGGGCAAGGGCGTGCGTCGTCCCAACGGCAGTCGAGGCGACGAATTCGTCACGTTGACGATCGTGCTGCCCGAGCAACCCGATCCCGAGCTCGAACGGCTCATGGCGCAGTGGCAACCGCGCGAGCGCACGAGCGAAGCCGCGGAGGCATGACCATGGACCGGCGCGAGTTCCTCATCCGGGCGCGCGCCGATCCGGCTGCGGTCGACAGGTGGGTCGATGCGGGATGGCTGGCCCCCGGGCACGTCGGCGGAGAGTGGACCTACACTGAAATCGATCTCGCGCGGACGCGGCTGATCCAGGACCTGACGCGAGACCTGGGGGTCAACGACGAAGGCATCCCGATCATTCTCGGCTTGGTCGACCAGCTGCATGGGCTGCGCCGCGTGCTCAGCGAGGTCCTGGTGGTGTTGCGGGCGCGGCCGGCGAACGCGCGCGAACGCCTGGCGCGGGACCTGCGCGCCGCCAGGCTCGAGCGAGACGGACAGGCACCCTTCGAAAGGCCGCCGAGGGCCCTCGACGACGGGTAGCGGCGCGCAGCCCGGCGCACCCTTTTCCACCGACACCTGGCGGGCGCGCGCAACGGCACGCCGCGCGTCATGCGGACCTATGTGTTGCGACCCGGGGCACCTGGAGCGCCGGGCTTCGCCTTGCCCCGGTCTTCGGACTCCGCGCGATCCTCGTCGATATCCGGCCCCAACGTCCAGGCGGGTGGATCGCTCGCAGGAAAGGATTCGAGGTCCGCCTCTTCCACCGGGTCGATCGGCTCGCTCGTCTTTCGATCAGCCATGTCCCGACCTCACGAGCGGATCTCGATTGTCCGCACAGGGGCGTTCCGGGCCACGGCCGAGATTGCCGCGATGAGGACCGGGGCGGCGTAGGAGCCGTCGTGCCGTTGGCCATCGATGAAGAAGCATGGCGTGCCGTTCACTCCGCTGCGGACCCCGCCGAAGAAGTCGGCGTCGACCTTTCGAGCGTAGGTGCCTTGCTCGAGGGCATTCCGAAGCTCGGCCACGTCGAGCCTCAGCTGGCTTGCAAGCGCGAGCAGGACCGCTCCGGACAACTGGTGCCCATTGGCATAGATAGCCGAATGCATCTGCCAGAACAGACCGTGCGCACCGGCGAATTCGGCGCATTCTGCCGCGGGCTTCGCCACGGGATGCAACGTCGGGTTCGGAAAGTGCCGGTAGGCATACCGGATATCTCGCCCGAAATGACGGAGGACCTGCTCGACCTGCGGCCAGGCGGCCTGGCAATGCGGGCACTGGTAATCGCCATATTCGACCAGCGTTACCGGAGCGCCTGCAGGCCCGATGACATGGTCGTGGTCAGCGATGGGGAAGCGCAGCTCAGCCATGAGCAATCTCGAACTTGGGCATCTTCTCGAGCGCGTCGAGAATGCCGTCTGCGCCGGGGTTGACCGCGATCGGGGAACAATAGCTCCAGACGATGTGTCCCCCCTCGTCGAGGATGAACAAGGCGCGGTCCGCAACGCCGTCGTCCTCGCGATAGGCCCCAAAGGACTTGGCGATCGCCCCCTTTGGATGGAAGTCGGCGATCAAGGGGAAATGGAGCTGGTTGGCCTTCGCGTAAGCCTGGTGGCACCAGGCTCCGTCGACCGAAATCCCGATCAGGTCCGCGCCATGCTTGCGGAATTCGGGGAGCACCGCGTTGTAAAGGGTCATCTGGTCACCGCAAACGGGACTCCAGTCGGCCGGGTAGAACGCGAGAATGACGCGACGGCCCTTGAGGTCGCCGAGCGAAAGCTTCTGGTCGGGAGTGACGGGCGCCTTGAAGTCGGGCGCCCTGGTCCCAGGTTGCAGAATCTCACCCACGATGCACAGCCTTTCTCAAGGGGATAGGACCAGGGTCGGTTCTTGAGCCACCGCGTTCGGCGCGTCGTTGACCATCGTCAGCTTT
>CAMPIA010000203.1 GCA_946886175.1 uncultured Altererythrobacter sp. | reverse complement strand
CACCACGTCGCGCTCGTCCGCAAGCATCGCGCGGATGCGCTCGCTCTCGGCGATATTGAGTCGGCAGCCGAGCGAGATCACCTCCGCCCCTGCGCTCATGCGAACCGGCTCCACTCGAAGCTGCCGCGATAGGATTCGGCCGCCGGTCCGGTCATCGCGATGCGGCCATCCTCGCCCCACGCGATCGTCAGCGCTCCGCCGGGGAGGGCTACTTCGACCTCATGCTCGACCAGTCCGCGCTTCATTCCCGCCACCGCCGCGGCGCACGCGCCGGTGCCGCACGCCCGGGTCAGGCCCGCGCCGCGCTCCCACACGCGCAAGCGAATGCGGTTCGGCGTCTCGACGGTGGCGACGTTGACGTTGACGCGTTCGGGAAACAGCCCGTCGTGCTCGATCTCGGGACCCAGGGTGTCGAGCGGAACCGCATCGCAATCGTCGACGAAGAAGACCAGGTGCGGATTGCCCACGTTGATCGCCATCGGGTTCGTCAGCGTTTCCCACCCGACGGGCATCGCGAGCGTGTCCATCGCATAGGCGAGGGGGATCGCATCCCACTCGAACCGTGGCAGGCCCATATCGACGCGCGCGCCGCCTTCGCCGGGCTCGACGCGGATCGTGCCGCCCGCGGTCTCGACCGTTGCGGGCGCGCCGTGGAGCAGCGCCACCGCGCGCGAGGCGTTGCCGCAAGCCTCGACCTCACCCCCGTCCGCGTTGAAGATGCGCATACGGAAATCGGCCGTGGCGGAGGGCTCGAGCACGATCACCTGATCGCAGCCCACGCCCGTGCGCCGGTCGGCCAGCCGCGCGGCGATCGCCGAAGTCACCTCCGGCAACGCTTCGACGCGCGCATCGAGCACCACGAAATCGTTGCCCAGGCCATGCATCTTGGTGAAGTGAACCCGCATCGCCGGGGCATCTATGCATCGCGTGCGGGCGCGTCCAGTGTCAGGCGTTGCCCGTGGCCTGCGTGGCGGACGCCGAATCCTCCGCCGTTTCCGGCTCCGGCGCGACTCCGCGCGGGTGGGCGAGCCGCCCGAGCGCGTGGAGACGTTCGCGAACCTGCTCGATCGTTTCCGGCCGGCCATAGATATAGCCCTGGCCCTTGAGGCGGCCGAGATCGCGAAGGCTGGCGAGGATCGCGTCGTCCTCGATACCTTCGGCGGTGATCGGCATGCCCAGACCTTCGCCCAGCGTAACGATCGCGTTGACGATTTTCGATCCGTCGCCGCCCTGGCCGAGCTCGCTGACGAAGCTGCGGTCGATCTTGATCCGGTCGAACGGCAGCGAGCGGAGCTGCGCGAGGCTCGAATAGCCGGTGCCGAAATCGTCGAGGCTGATCTTGATGCCCTGGTTCTTGAGACTGACGATCATCGCGCGCACCAGCGCGATATCCTCGTGCAGGCAGCTTTCGGTGATCTCGATCTCGAACCGTTGCGGGGGGAAATTGTGCGCCACCAGCAGCTTGAGCAGACGCTGCGAGAACCACGGATCGTTGAGCTGGATGGGCGAGATATTGACCGACAGCGTCAGCGAAGGATCCCATTCCTTGGCGTCTTCGAGCGCCTGCTCGATCAACTGCTCGGAAAGCCCGGCGATCACCCCGATATTCTCGGCGATCGGGATGAACACCTCGGGCGAAACCTGCCCGAGCCTGGGCGAATTCCAGCGGGCGAGCATCTCGAAGCCGGTGAGTTCGCCGCTCTCGAGATCGATCTGCTGTTCGTAGTAAGGCACGAACTCGCCCTTCGCGAGACCGGCGCGGATGCCCGCCTCGAGCGAACTGCGGAAGCGCAGCTCGTTCTCCATCTGCGACTCGAACCAGAAGTAGCAGTTCTTGCCGCGCTTTTTCGCGTGGTACATCGCGATATCGGCGCGCCGCATCAGCGCCTGCGCATCGGACCCGTCGCTGGCGCCCACGGCCAGGTCGCAGCGATTCGTGGAAATTCCGACCGATACGGTGATTTCCGTGGCGCCGCCCGCGATCTCGATCGGTTCGGCGACCTGCGCGATCATGCGCTGGACCAGACGGTCGAGCCGCTCGGGCTGCGCGGCTTCGTGCCGCAGCACGCAGATGAACTCGTCCCCGCCGAGCCGCGCCACCAGGGTATCGCGCGGAACCACCGCCCTGATGCGGTCGGCGGTCCGGCGCAGAACGCCGTCGCCCACAGCGTGGCCGTTGAGGTCGTTCACCTGCTTGAAGTTGTCGAGATCGACCATGATCACCGCGACCGCGCTGTCGCTTCCGGCGCAACCCGCGATCAGGTCGTCGATCGCCGGCGGCAGGCTGCGCCGATTGAGGCAGCCGGTGAGCGGGTCGGTTTCGGCGAGAACGCGCGCGCGTTCCTCGGCCGCCTTGCGCTCGGCGATCTCGTGCATCAATTCGGCGTACCGCCGCCAGCCGAAGATTATCAGCGCGATATTGAGCAGCAGCGCGTTGACCAGAAGCATGTCGGGCGCCTCGCCCCTGTCGGTCCAGGCGCGCACGATCCGGGGAAGCACCGCGCCGCCGGTGCCCACGAACATGATGATCGCGGCGATCGCGATCCCCATCGCGATGAGGTCGCGCTCGGTTTTCGCGCTTCCGGATCGTGTCGTAGCCTCGTGCGCCATAGATGCCGCGGCCATTCGCCGCTTCGCCCCCAGTTTCCTCGCGGCTCTCGTACCAGCACCGGCTAAAGATGAAGTTAACTAAGGTTGGTTGCAGTTTCGAGAGCGCGAAACGCTCGCGGCGGTGGCCTGTGCCCGCCCGCGCCGCTATGGCGTGCGCGACTGCAAACCGATCGGAGGAAATTCCGCGTGCCGCGCTACTGGCTGATGAAATCCGAACCCGACGCCTACGGCTGGGACGACCTCGTGCGCGAGGGCGAAGGCACGTGGGACGGGGTGCGCAACCATCGCGCGAAGAACAACCTCGCCGCGATGGAGGTGGGGGACCAGGCGTTCTTCTACCATTCGAACATCGGGCTGGAGATCGTCGGCATCGTCGAGATCAGCGTGGCCGGAATCACCGATCCGAGCGATCCCGCAGGCAAATGGGCGGCGGTGAAGGTCAAGCCGAAGGAGAAGCTGCCCCGTGCGGTCACTCTCAAGCAGGTCAAGGCCGAGCCGGCGCTCGAGGATATGGAACTGGTCCGTCAGTCGCGACTGTCCGTTTCCGAGGTGCGGCCGGCCGAATGGAAGAAAATTCTTTCCATGGCAAAGGCTTAACGCGCGGAACCGGATCGGTGCCGGGAGCATTGATCCTGCAAGACGGCGCGCAATCTGGCCGCCGCCTGGAAAGCAGGAGAATCTCCCATGGGTGAATTCAAGGACAAAGCCAAAGGCGTCGGCAACGAAGTTGCCGGCAACGCCAAGCAAGCCGCCGCCGAAGTGAGCGGCAACCCGCGTCTCGATGCCGAAGGCAAGGCGCAGGAACGCAAGGGCGAGGCGCAAAACCGCAAGGGCGCGGTCAAGGGTGCGCTCGGCGACAAAG
>CAMPIA010000202.1 GCA_946886175.1 uncultured Altererythrobacter sp. | reverse complement strand
GTCCTGAGCGGCTGGCTTGCCAGCCAGCCGAAGGGGCCGACCGGCCGTCCGCAGGGGCCCGACCGACGGGAGGAGCAGCCCCGAGGACGCACGCCCGGATGGGCGTGCGAAAAACAAAAAACTACGCGCGGATGCGGCCGCCGGCGCTTGTGGCCAACAAAAAACCGGCTGAGCGAAGCTCAGTCCGGGATAACAGCCTGCGCGAACTGGCCGTCACCCTCGGGGGCGGCGACGATGTCGCGGGTTACGCGGCCTTTGGCGACGGTGTGGGTCGCCGGATCGCCGACTTCGGTGCGGATGCCCGGGGCGGCCACGCCCGCGCGGTCGAGCGCGCTGGTTTCCACGCCGCTGCGCGGGGCGGGGCCGCCGAACAGCACCTCCAGCGCTTCTTCGCTCGCGGCGTCCTCGGTCGGGCGCGGGGCGCCGGGTGCGGGGGGCACGAGGCTGAAATCGGGCGGAACGACCAGCGGCGCCTGACGCTGCACCGCGAACTCGTCGGGCCGCTCGCGCCCGAGAATACCGCCGCTGCTGCCGCACGCGGCGAGCATCGCGCTCGCGCCGGCGAGGAGGACGAGGGTGGTCGATCTACGCATTTCAGCTCTCCGCGGCGCTGGGCGCCGGTTCTGGTTCGGGATTGGCGTCCTTGTCGCGCACGAAGAAGGCGCGGGCAAGGATTATCAGGACGCCGATGGTGATCGCGGCGTCGGCGATATTGAAGATCAGGAACGGGCGGAACTCGCCGAAATGGAGGTCGGCGTAGTCGATCACGTAGCCGTATTCGTAACGGTCGCGGATATTGCCCAGCGCGCCGCCGAGGATCAGCGAGAGCCCCGCGATCTCGCCCAGCGCCTTCTCGCGCAGCATCCACACGGTGACGACCAGCGCGATCAGGCTGGTCACGCCGACGAGGATCCAGCGCATCTCCATCGAATCGGCCTGGAACATGCCGAGCGAGATGCCGAAGTTGTAGGTCAGCCGGAAATCGAAGAACGGCAGCAGCTCGACCACCTCGCCGCGCTCCATCGCTAGCGTCTCGGTGACATGGAACTTCATCGCCTGGTCGAGCGCGAACAGCACGAGCGCCGCGACGAAGCCCATCAGGCGGTATTTCATGACCTTGTTCATGCCACGCTATCCATTTCGGCGACGACATCCTCGCAGCGGGCGCACAGCGCGCCGTCCTCCGCCACTTCGGGCAGCAGACGCCAGCAGCGGCCGCATTTGTGGTCGGTGGTGCGCGTCACGGTCACGCCCGCGCCCTGCCCGCGTACGACTGACGCCGTGATGAACAGTTCGGCGAGATCGTCGTCGGTGAAGCCTTCGGGCACCGCGTCGGCGGGCACGGTCACCTCGGCCTCCAGCCCGGAGCGCACGATCTTGTCGCGCCGCAGCGGCTCGATCGCCTCCATCACTCGCTCGCGCAGGCTCCGCAGGTCGTCGAAGCGCGCCGCGAGCGCGGGATCGACCCAATCGCCTGGCAGCGGATGCAGCTCCTGCAGATGCACGCTGCCGCGCTCGGGGAAGCGCAGGGTCCAGGCTTCCTCGGCGGTGAACACCAGAACCGGCGCGGCATAGCGCGCCAGCGCGTGGAACAATATGTCGAGCGTCGTGCGATAGGCGCGGCGGCGCCGGTCGCCTTCGCCGTCGCAATAGAGGCTGTCCTTGCGCACATCGAAGAAGAACGCCGACAGGTCCTCGTTCGCGAACTCGACCAGCGCGCGGGTGTATTCGTTGAAGTCGAAATCCGCGATCGCCTGCCGCAGCGTCGTGTCGAGATGGAAGAGCTCGTTTAGCACGTAGCGCTCGAGCTCGGGCATTTCGGCCGGCTCCACACCTTCGGTCTCGTGGTCGAACCCGTCGAGCGCGCCGAGCAGGTAGCGGAAGGTGTTGCGCAGGCGGCGGTACTGGTCGCCCACGCCCTTGAGAATCTCGTCGCCGATGCGGTGATCCTCGGTGAAATCGACCGACAGCGCCCACAGGCGGATGATGTCCGCCCCGTACTGCTCCATCACCTTGACCGGATCGACCGTGTTGCCGAGCGATTTCGACATCTTCTTGCCGTCGCTCGCCATGGTGAACCCGTGGGTCAGCACCGCGTCGTAGGGCGCGCGGCCGCGCGTGGCGCAGGATTCGAGCAGGCTCGACTGGAACCAGCCGCGGTGCTGGTCCGAGCCTTCGAGGTAGAGGTCGGCGGGCCAGCTCAATTCCGGCCAGCGCCCGCTTTCGAGCACGAAGACATGCGTGCAGCCCGAATCGAACCACACGTCGAGGATGTCGGTGATCCGCTCGTAGTCGTCGGGATCGTAACCGGGGCCGAGAATGTCGGCAGCGGCCTCGTCGGTCCAGGCGTCGACGCCGTTCTCGCGCACCGCATCGACGATCCGCTGATTGACCGCCGGATCGACCAGGTATTCGCCGCTCTTGCGGTGGACGAACAGCGTGATCGGCACGCCCCAGGCCCGCTGGCGGCTGAGCACCCAGTCCGGCCGCCCCTCGACCATCGCCCCGATCCGGTTGCGCCCCTTCGCGGGTACGAACCGCACCCGATCGATTTCGGCGAGGGCGATGGAGCGCAGCGTCGCGCCCCCTCCGTCAGCCGCTGGCGCGGCTGCCACCTCCCCCAGCGGGGGGGGATTGTCGTAACCTGATCCTCCCCCCTTGGGGGAGGTGGCCCGAGCGGAGCGAGGGTCGGAGGGGGGCAGTTCGCGGTCCATCGGCACGAACCACTGCGGCGTGCAGCGGTAGATGACCTTGGCCTTCGAGCGCCACGAATGCGGGTAGGAATGCCGGTAGTCCGCGCTCGCCGAAAGCAGCGCGCCCGCCTCGCGCAAGTCCGAGCAGATCGGTCCCTCGGGCGCGTTGAACTTGGGGTTGATGACCGACATCCGGCGTTCGTCGTCGCCGCCGAGCCACAGCCAGTCGTCGCGATAGCGCCCGTCGGCCTCGACCGCGAACTTGGGGGTCAGGCCGTTGGCCTTGCACAGCTCGAAATCGTCCTCGCCGTGGTCGGGCGACAGATGGACGAGGCCCGTGCCGCTGTCGGTGGTGACGAAGTCGCCCGGCAGGAAGGGCCGCAGTGCGGCGTAGAACCCCCCGAGGTGGTGCATCGGGTGGCGCGCGACGGTGTCGGCGAGACTTTCGCCGAGATACATCCGTGCCGCTTGCCATTCCAGCAATGCGGTCGCGTCGTCTGGCATTCCAGGCTCATCGACGATGGAAAGACCATTGCGGGCCAAGAAAGGGTCTCGGAGTTCCCCAGCAACGAGATATTTCCGCCCATCGCTGGCGTTTAACAGCTCGTACGTTACGCGAGGACCATACGCCAAAGCCTGATTCACCGGAATCGTCCACGGCGTCGTCGTCCAGATTACCGCGTGCGCGCCGCGCAACTCCTCGATTGGGCTTTCGACGATTTCGAACGCCACATCGATCTGGGTCGAGGTGATGTCCTCGTACTCGACCTCGGCCTCGGCCAGCGCG
>CAMPIA010000201.1 GCA_946886175.1 uncultured Altererythrobacter sp. | reverse complement strand
GCCTGGCGATCGGCTGGCCCCAGTCGCCCTCGCCCATCAGCGTCGCGAACAGCGGGCGGACGAACTTGGCGCGGCCGACTTCGGCGAGGAAGGTTTCGACCTTCGGCACCGCGGGCCCGTAGCGGTTGGCAAGCGCCAGCTCGAGCCACAGGAACAGCTCCTCGTTGTTGCCGGTCGCCATCAGACCGAGCTGACGGTCGAGCGCGGCGAGCTGCTCCGCGGTCCGTTCTTGCGGCAGCTTCTGGAGGAAGCGCTGGCGCTCCGCCGAGCTCCATGTGCGCCAGTCGGCGACCGCCGGGATCGCCCCCGTCGCCGCATAGGCCGCCGAGGCCGCGTCGACCATCGCGAAGGCCGCCGGATCGGGCTTGACCACGTTGTCGGGCAGGCCCGGCTCGAAAATCCACTCGCGCAGCTTGAGCCGCTCGGCCTCCGCTTCGCTACGCACCAGATTGGTCCGCATGTCCTGGTAGATCATGTTCGAGGTCGCCGGCTCGAACGCGTGGTTGTCGAACCACTGGCGCAGCCAGGCGTCGAACCGCTCGCGCCCGACGGCATGCTCGAGCGTGCGCAGGAACGCCGCGCCCTTATCGTAAACGATCGCGCTGCCCGCGCCGTCGACGCCCTCGGGCTGGTGCAGCGCGGTGCCCGGAGCGTCCTCCCCGACTTCCGCCAGCGTGTCCTGGATCGCCGCGAAGCTCAGCGCCGCTTCCTGCTCGGCGCGCTTCTCGCCGTAGATTTCCTCGATGATGCGGTTTTCGAAGTACGACGTGACCCCTTCGTTGAGCCAGCTGTCCGCCCAGACAGCGTTGGTCACGAGATTGCCCGACCACGAGTGCGCCAGCTCGTGCGCGACGAGGCCGGTGAGGCTGCGGTCACCGGCGATGAAGGTCGGGGTGAGGAAGGTCATCACCGGGTTTTCCATCCCGCCGTAGGGGAAGGCGGGCGGCAGTACGATCATGTCGTAGCGGCCCCAGCGGTAGGGGCCGTAGAGTTCCTCCGCGGCCTCGACCATGTCCTCGGTGTCGGCGACTTCCCGATGCGCGCGGTCGAGCACTTCGGGTTCGGCCCAGACGCCGGTGCGCGGGCCGATCGCGCGGAAATCGATATCGCCCGCGGCGATCGCGATCAGGTAGGGCGGAACCGGCTTGTCCATCGCGAAGGTGAACGCGCGGCGGCCGTTGCCCAGCTCCTCGGGCTCGCCCTGCCGCACGCCCGACATGACCACGTCGAGCGGCGCGGGCGCGGTGATCCGCGCTTCCCAGGTCTGGCGGATGCCGGGGCTGTCCTGCGTCGGGATCCAGCTGCGATTGAGGATCGCCTGACCCTGGCTGAACAGGAATGGATGGTCGCCGCCCGCCGTCTGCTCGGGCGCGAGCCACTGGAGTGCGCGGGCGTCGGGATTGGCGGTGTAGTAAACGTTGATCCGGCGCGCGTTTCCGATCGTGACGGTGAGCGGCGCGCCCTTGCCCTCCACCCGCTCGCCGATTGCGAAATCGAGCTCGTTGCCGCGCGCGTCGGTGATCCGGCTGACCTGCAACCCGTCGCTGTCGAGCACGATCTGCGAGGCGTCGTCCCGCGCGAGGATGTCGAGCGTCGCCGTTCCCCCCACACTCTGGCGCTCGAAATCGAGCGCGAGGTCGAGATCGACATGCGTCACCCGCGCCACTTCCGGCTGCGCGAACGTCGACGAATCCACCGCGTCGGGCGTGGTCAGGATCGGCGCCACCATGCGCTCGGCGGACGCGACCGGACGCTCGCTCTCCATCGTGGTGCAGGCCGTGGTGGCGAGAAGCAGCGAAAGCGCGGCGGCGATGGGGCGCATGAGAATCTCCCGAAGATCGTTTTTGTCGTTATCAACGAAGGTGCTGCGGCCAAGTGCCGGACAGCTACGGCATTTTCAATAGGGCGGTCGCGCTAGCTCCACACCGCTTGCGGCGGCAGGCTCATCAGGATGGCGTCGATGTTGCCGCCGGTCTTGAGGCCGAACAGCGTGCCGCGGTCGTACACGAGGTTGAATTCGGCGTAGCGGCCGCGCCATTCGAGCTGGGCCTGCTTGTCCTCGGGCGTGAACTCGGCGTCCATCCGCCGGCGGACCAGCCTGGGGAACACCTCGAGGAAGGCGCGGCCCACGTCTTGCGTGAAAGCGAAGTTGCGCTCCCACGCCGGCTCGCCACCGCCCTCCCCGTCGCATTCGAGATGGTCGTAGAACACGCCGCCCACGCCGCGGTGGACGCCGCGGTGCGGAATGAAGAAATAATCGTCGGCCCATTTCTTGAACCGGTCGTAGTAGGTCGGGTTGTGCGCGGCGCAGGCGGCGCGGAAGGCGGCGTGGAATTCCTCGGTGTCGGCCGCGTAGGGGATCGGCGGATTGAGATCCGCCCCGCCCCCGAACCACGCCTTCGCGGTGGTGAGGAAGCGCATGTTCATATGCACCGCGGGCGCATGCGGGTTCGCCATGTGCGCGACCAGGCTGATGCCGGTGGCGGTGAACTCGGGATTGTCCTCCGCGCCGTGGATCGTGTGCGCGAACTCCGGCGCGAAACTGCCGTGGACGGTCGAGACGTTGACCCCGACTTTCTCGAACACCTGCCCCTTCATCGCCCCGCGCACGCCGCCGCCGGGGGTCTCGTTGCCCTCCTCCTCGCGCTGCCATTCGGTGTATTCGAACTTTGCTTCGGAGCCCGCCTCGCGTTCGATCGCCTCGAATTCGGCGCAGATGCGGTCGCGCAGGGTTTCGAACCAGTCCTTTGCGCGGGCGGTGTAGGGGGTCCAGTCGGTCATTGCGCGAATCCCTTGCCAAGCCGGGCCGGTCAGGGCAAGAGCGCGCCATGGTTCCCCTTTCGTTCGCAGGCGAGGAATTCGTCCTGACGCGCGGCAACGCGCTCTACTGGCCGCGCGAGCGCGCGCTGCTGGTGGCGGACCTGCATCTGGAAAAGGCGAGTTTCTTCGCGCGGCACGGGCAGATGCTGCCGCCCTACGACAGTCGCGAAACGCTCGAACGTGTGGCGCTGGCGATCCGCGAGACCGGCGCGCGGCGGGTCTATACGCTGGGCGACAATTTCCACGACAGCCACGGCAGTACGCGGCTGGAGGAGCACGCGGCGGGTATGCTCGCCGCGCTCACCCGCGCGACCGACTGGGTGTGGATCACCGGCAACCATGATCCGGCGATGGAAGCCCGCAGCGGCGGCACGATCGCGGAGGAGCTCGAGATCGCGGGGCTGGTGCTGCGCCATCGCGCGGTGGCGGGGGAGACCCGCCCCGAGCTTTCGGGCCATTACCACCCCCGGCTCCAGGTCACCGTGCGCGAGCGGCATATCCGCCGCCCCTGCGCGGTCGTCTCGGGCGGCGCGGGAACCGGGGGGCGGATGATCCTGCCCGCATTCGGCGCGCTGACCGGCGGCATGAACGCGGCCGATCCGGCGATCCGAGACGCGATGCAGCCCGCCGCGCGGATCGACGCGGTGTTGCCCTTGCGCGGCAGGC
>CAMPIA010000200.1 GCA_946886175.1 uncultured Altererythrobacter sp. | reverse complement strand
CGATCCCCCCTATCGTGTCACCCACCCGCCTGAAGCGGTTCGGGAGAGTGGATCGCAGGATACCCCTAATTTTGGGTTAACGGCGGCGCCCGCCGCGCAGCGTGCGAAAGCGAAAAGTTAGAAACTCTTTGCTAACGCACTGTTCACTATGTCAGTCTGTGCACGCGATTGAAGGGGCATCATCGCCATGAGGTTCGCAAGACGCTTACAGCTGTTCACCGCCGCCGCCTGCGTGGCGCTGGCCGCGCCGGTCTCGGCCGACGTAAAGGATGGCGTCGATGCATGGAGCCGCGGCGATTACCGCGCCGCGGTGGAGGAATGGCGGGGGCCCGCTGACGGCGGCGACCCCGACGCGCAGTTCAACATGGCGCAGGCCTATCGCCTCGGGCGCGGGGTCGAGCGTGACGCGGCGCAGGCGGAAATTCTCTACGCCAAGGCGGCGGCCCAGGGCCACGTCAAGGCGGCCGACAACTACGGGCTGATGCTGTTCCAGGCCGACCGGCGGGCGCAGGCGATGCCCTATGTCGCCGCAGCGGCGGATCGCGGCGATCCGCGCGCGCAATATCTGCTCGGCATCGCGCATTTCAACGGCGACATCGTCGATAAGGACTGGGTCCGCGCCTACGCGCTGCTCACGTTGGCCAATTCGGCGGGGCTGCCGCAGGCCGCACCGGCGATCCGCCAGATGGACGGCCATATCCCGCTCGCGCAGCGGCAGGAGGCGCAGGCGCTCGCGCAATCGCTGAAGCGCGACAGCGATGCCACGCGCGCGCAGCAGCTCGCCGCGGCCGATCTCGCGATGGGCGGGGCGGCGGCAGTCGCCACCGCTCCGGCGCCCGAAGCCGAGCCGCCCGCATCCGCTCTGCCCGCCGTTTCGGGCCGCGTTCCCGAGCCGATCGCGGCGGTCGGCACATCCCCCTCGATCGCTTCCGCGCAGGCCGCCATCGACGAAGCCAGCCGGGTCACGGGCACGCAAAGCCCGGCCGAGGCCGGGGCGGATTATGCCCGTCCCGCGCCCGCTCCCGCTCCCGCTACGGCGCCGACGACATCGACACCTACACCTGCTCCGCGCCAATCGGTCGAAGCGGAAACGCCTGCCCCAGCCACTCCGCCTGAGTCGCGCGAACCGACGACATCCGACGGCCCGTGGCGAGTCCAGCTCGGCGCGTTCTCGGTTTCGGGCAATGCCGAGCGCTTGTGGGCCGACGCATCCGGCCTGCCCGCGCTCAAGGGAACGACGAAGCTGCTGGTCCCCTCGGGCCGGTTGACGAAGCTCCAGGCCGGCGGCTTCGCCAGCCGCGCCGCCGCGCAAGCGGCATGCGACTCGCTCAAAGCCGGCGGCCGGGACTGCCTCGTCACCCGATAGCTCGACCCTCCGGGGTTTTGACCCTAGTGCCGAAGCTTCCGATCGCAGGGAACGCCGATCGCAGCGAAGGGAAGGGACCGATGTCCGATTATTCGGACGATTCGCGCGGGCGGCACACGCCCGATCAACCGCAACCCCTGCTCGCCGCAGACGCGGAGCGGATCGAAAGCCTCGACTTCATCCGCGGTATCGCGGTCATGGGCATCCTGTTTGCCAATATCCTGACCTTCGGCCAGCCGCACACCGCCGGGGCGTGGCCGGGCGGCTTCGTCGGGCCCGACGGCGATCCCGGCGGTTGGCTCTGGATCGCGCAGTTTGTGCTGATCGACGGCAAGATGCGGGGGTTGTTCACCCTGCTGTTCGGGGCCGGGGTCATGCTGTTCATGGAAAAGGCCTGGGCGCGGGGTGCGACACGCTGGCTTCAGGCGCGGCGGCTCGCCTGGTTGCTGGCTTTCGGTCTGCTGCATTATTTCCTGCTGTGGCGGGGCGATATCCTGACGCTCTATGCTTTGTGCGGCCTGATCGTGCTCGCCTGCGTGCGATGGGACGTGCATACCCAGCTGGGCGCCGCGCTGGTCGTATACGTCGCCGGCGCGCTGCTGTGGACGGCGTCGTTCTACTACTTCTACCTCATCGCCGAGACGCCGTTCGGGGAAACGCCGATGATGGCCCAGGCGCGGACCGGCGTGCTGGAAGCGAAGAGCCTTCCGCTCGCCGATGCTGCAGTCGAAACCGCGCTGATGCAGGACGCAAGCTGGTTCGCCAGCGTCTCGCACCGGCTGGACCAGCACCGCTTCGGCTGGCTGACCGCGCTGCGGCAGGTCGCGTGGGAGACGATTCCGCTGATGCTGATCGGCATGGCGCTCTACCGCGCGGGGCTGTTCGACGGGCGGATCGACCCGCGCAAGCAGCGGCGTTGGGGCTGGTTCGGCGTGCTGGGGGGCGCCGCTGCGACCCTGCTGATCGCCCTGTGGGTGCAGCACAGGGGTTTCACCTATTTCAGCACGACGTTCGCATTCGCGGGGCCTTCGATGCTGACCCGTCTGCCGATGATCGTGGGCCTGGCGGCGCTGCTCGCGCTGGGCGCGCCAAAGGCAAGCGGATGGCTCGGGCGGCGCATAGCTGCGGCGGGGCGGATGGCCTTTTCGAACTATCTCGGGACCTCGTTCGTGATGCTGTTCGTGTTCTCCGGATGGGCGCTGGGCCTGTTCGGGCGGCTCGACCGCTTGCAGCTCTACCTCGTCGCGCTGCTGGGCTGCCTGATCATGCTCGCCTGGTCGAAGCCATGGCTCGAGCGGTTCCGCTATGGCCCGCTCGAATGGCTCTGGCGCTGCCTCGCTTACGGGCGTCTCTTCGCACTCAGGCGATGATCGGGCTTGCTATTGAGAAGAGTTCGCATAAGTTGGTGCCTGCGAATCACTCGCAGGAGCTCCAATGTACGTCTGCATCTGCAACGCCATAAGGGATTGCGAGCTGCGCCGCGCGGCGCGGCTGTGCCCGGGCGATGCCGAATCGGTCTACGCCGCGCTCGGCAAGCGGCCCAATTGCGGCCAGTGCCTCGATGAGGCCGAGGGCATCTTGTTCGAAGAGCGCGAGATGGGGCTGCTCCCGGCTCGCGCAGCCTGATTCCAGGCTAACGCAAATCGCTCGCAAATGGCGGAATTCCGCCAGTTTTTAGCTCTCGCGCCCTTGCCAGCAGAGTGTTCGGCGCGCATATTCGCGCGCAGACATTCCGATCCATCCCGATCTATGGAGGCGCCCTGTGAAAGGCGACGCGACAGTCATCGAGTTCCTCAACAAGGCGCTCACCAACGAACTCACCGCGATCAACCAGTACTGGCTCCATTACCGCGTGCTGCAGGATTGGGGCGTCACGAAGCTCGCCGAGTACGAGCGGCACGAATCGATCGACGAGATGAAGCACGCCGACGTGCTCGCCGAGCGAATCCTGTTCCTCAACGGCCTTCCCAACTTCCAGGCGATCCACAAGCTGAAGGTCGGCGAGACGGTCGATGAGATCCTCAAGGCCGACCTCGCCATGGAAGAGGAGGCGATCCCGCTGCTGCGCGAGGCGATCGCGCACTGCGAGACGGCGCGCGACTACGTCAGCCGCGAGATTTTCG
>CAMPIA010000199.1 GCA_946886175.1 uncultured Altererythrobacter sp. | reverse complement strand
GCGCCCGCAAAAGCGGCCCGCAGAGGCCGTGAGGCTCAGGCCGTGAGGCTCAGGCTGCGCCGCTCAGCCGCTGGAGCTTTTGCAGCGCATCGCGCAGCGCGCGTTCGGTTTGCATCGGGTCGGTCCCGCGTCCGAGGGATGCGGGCGCGGCAAAGGGTCTCTCGACAGGCGCGATGTCCGGCGCAGCGCCGTTGGTCACACGGCCGATGGACGGGTGGTCGGCGGGCGCGGCATCGGCGGGCGGCGCGGCACGGCGCTGCTCCTGCCCTGGAAAGACGACGATCGGTTCGATCGCGTCGTCCGCCGCATCGACGGCCGGCGCTTCGTCCTCGATCCGCACGAATTCGCGGCTCGACACCTGCTTGCGCATGTCCAGAAGCGAGCTGTAGCCCTGATCCGCGAGCTTGCCCTGGTCATCCCCGGCCTCGTCGGTTTCGTCGGCAACGCTTTGGGCGGCCGATGCGGCCACCGGCGCGGGCGTTGCGGAAGGGCGATCGAACGGCCGCGATTCGGGTGCGAACGACAGCGTCAGGGGAAACTCCTCGCCGTCCTCGTCTTCATCGCACTCCTCGTCGAACGCCACAGGGCGCAGCGCGGCGGGAACGTGGCTTGCGGGTTCGTCGGCGAGTTCCAGCACGGGCTCTTCGGCGGCCTCGTCGATCGCGGCCATTTCGGATTCGGCGGGTGAAGCGAAGCGCGGCGCCTCGACCGCCTCGACGCCCAGGTCGGGCACATAGCGCGGCGGTAGCTCGGCTTCGGCCGCGATGGTCCGCGCCTCGGCTTCCGCGGCAGCCTCGGCTTGCGCTTCGGCTTCGGCCCTCTCGGCGGCGTGCTGGAGGGAAAGGGTGAAGCGTTCGACCAGTTCGGTTATCGAAAGTTCGCTCAGAACCGGCCCCTGGGCATCATCCTCCTGTTCGGCGGACGCATCTTCAAGGTCGGCCGCGACGTGCGCTTCGGCGTCGGGCTCGGCGAACGGCGCGAACGGGGCCGTTACCGCCGCGTCCTGCTCTACAGGGACCTCTCCGTGCAAGTGTTCGTTCGGCCCTTCGGCGGCGGTGAACGGTGCGGGCGCAGCGGGAGGAGCGTCGAACGGACGCACGGCATCGAGGGTGGATTCGGGTGTGACGGGCTCGGGCGCGGGCTCTTCGAAATCGTCTGCCTCGGCCGCAGGCTCGAGCGTCGCGGGCTGCGCCTCGGCGAACGTCTCGATCGCCTCGCTTTCGGCAAAGGCGGCCAGTTCGAGCGTGTCGTCTTCGCCAGCCGCGGCGAGCGGCGCATCGGCCGGCTGCGGCGCGGACGGAGCCTGCTCCAGCACGATTTCGACCTCATCTCCGGGGAGCTGAGCGCGGTCGAGGAACGCACTCGGGCCGCTCTCGTCGGTGACCGCGAGCGCGCGGCGGCGGCCGGGGATCGGCGCGGCGCGCGCATCCTCGACCGGTTCGTCGAAACCTTCGGACCACAACTCCTCGTGCGCGGAGATCGGGCGTTTGGCGAAGGGCGTGTCGTCGGCGGCGAGCGGCGTCTTGCGGGGCGCGGGGGTGGCCCGGCCCTGCGCACCGGCAACCTTGCGCGCGATGACAAGCCCGGCGATCACGCCCACGGCCGCACCGACCAGCGCGATCAGAATGCGTGCGCTGACCCCGAGCGGCGGTTCGGCCGCGGGCAGCACGCCGGCGATACCGCTCGCAGCGATCGCCGCCTCGAACAGGCTCACCGGCAGGACGAGGCTGCCGATCCCGAGAAGCGCGGCGAACCACAGCGCGACGATCGCCGGGAAGGCCGGGTGCTTGCTGATCGGAACCTGGCTCGCGGACTTGCCGCTGTGCTTGGCTGCCACGTCGTTCATCCCCGTTGCGGGCCGCCGGCATTCACGCGGCGGCGGAATTTGCCCCATTCGCTCCGGCAGTTAGCAAACGATGGTAAACGACTTGATAACGACGAACGTTGCGCGCCCAATCGTGATGCTCGGCGACGTGGGCGCGGGCGCGATCGCGCATCGCATCCCATCCGGTGCGATCCGCGAGCAGCGCTGCGAGCGCAGCGGCGCACGAAGCGGGATCGTCGGCGGGGAACAGCGTCCCGGTGGCGCCGTCGTCGATCAGTTCGCGATGGCCGCCCACGTCCGACGCGGCGACGAGCCGGCGCTGCGCCATCGCCTCGAGCGGCTTCAGCGGCGTGACGAGTTCGGTCAGCCGGCTGCGCTTGCGCGGGTAGGCGAGCACGTCGATCAGCGAATAGTAGCGCTCGACCTCGGCGTGGGGCACGCGGCCGGTGAAATGGATGGCCTCGGCAGCCGGGCTGGCGGCAGCCTGCGCGCGCAGCGCGTCCTCCATCGGGCCGCCGCCGACCAGCAGCAGTTGCGCGCCGGGTTCGCGCTCGCGAAGCAGCGGCATGGCGGCGATCAGGTCGTCGAGCCCCTCGTAGTCGTAGAAGCTGCCGATGAAGCCTGCCACCGGCCCCTCGCCCAGCCCGAGCCGTGTGGCGAGCGCATGGTCACGCGGCGGTGGATCGCCGAACAGCGCCAGGTCCACCCCGTTGGGCGACAGTTCGATCTTGCCCGGTGCGAAGCCGCGCGCGACGAGGTCGTCGCGCAACCCCGCGCAAATCGTGAACACCGCGTCGGCGCCCGCGACCACGCGGTTCTCGAGCGCGCGCGTCAGCCGATACTTGAGCGAGCCTTCGCGCCCGGCGCCGTTGCCGACCGCGGCGTCTTCCCAGAAAGCGCGGATTTCGTACACCAGCGGCAGGCGGCAACGCCGCGCCACCTTGAGCGCCGCCATGCCGCACAGCGCGGGCGAATGCGCATGGAGCACGTCGGGGCGCCATTCGCGCACCACCTGCTCGATCCTTTCGGCAAAGCGCGCGATCTCGCGCCATTCGCGCAGGCCCGCCGGGCCGGACGCCTCGCCCGGAGTGCGATCGAACGTCAGCCCGTCCACCGTCACGACCGCGTCGCTCGCGCCTACATGGCGCAACCCGGTGACGCCGCGCACTTCGAGCCCGGCCGCCTGCTGGGCCTTCAGGATCGCGCGCGTGCGGAACGTGTAGCCGCTGTGCAGCGGCAGCGAGTGATCGAGGACGTGGAGCACCCGGGCCATCGCGCCGCTTCGTGCCACGACAAACTTAACGGCGCGTCAACCGCGCGCTGCTAGGCGCGGGTATCGCGCGTTCATGAAAGCCCTTTCGGTTTGATCGACTACTTCGCCCTCGGCCTGATCCACGCGCTGCTCGCGATCGCGCTGCTGCGTCTGGCGGGGCGCGACGCAACCGACCGCGATCCTGCGTTCGAGGAGGCGTCGGGCGACAGCGAAGAACAACCGCGCGATGCTTGACCTCGCTCTGTTCGGTTTCGTCATGGCGATGTTCGCCCTCGGTTTCCGCCGCCCCTACGTGTGGGTGCTGGCCTATCTCTACATCGACATCCTCGCGCCTCAGAAGATCGGCTGGTCGATCACCTCGGCGCTGCCGATCTCGCTGATCGCGTTCTGCGCCGCCTTCGCCGG
>CAMPIA010000198.1 GCA_946886175.1 uncultured Altererythrobacter sp. | reverse complement strand
CGGAGAAGGCGGCTTCCTGGTCTGCGGGGTAGAACTTGCGATCGGCGAGATCGCGCTCGCTCTTCTTCTTTTCGTCGTCCGTCATTGCCCGAGCACTAGGCCCGGGCGGCAGAGCGGGCAAGCGCGATCGCGTCGGTCGCGCGCCCGAACACGTCGCCAGGTCCGCGAGGCAGAGCGCGGCTGCCCTTGGTGCCGCCGTGCTCGAAGCCGGCGAACACGTCGGAAGCCGCGCGGTCATGCCGGATGTTGTCGTCCTGCGTCGTTGCGCGCCATAGCCGCTGGCCGGATACGCTAATCCACCACCGTCACCAGGTGGCGCATCAGCCGCCGCCCCGCGGCCCACAGCGCGTTGCGCCCGCCGAGGCCGATCATATCACGCACGAGATCGTCGAACGTGGCGCGGTCTCCTCGTGCCGCGGCTGTCGCGAGATCGACCAGCAGCATCTCGTCGTAGCTGAAGAGCGGCTGGCACGGCGGATTGAGCGTGATCGGATCGGGCCAGGCGCGCCCCGCCTCGTCGAGGAAGACATGGAAGCTGTGCACCCCGCAATGGCTGCCGAGCCGCTGCGCCAGATCGGCGTGGCGATAGCTCTGCACGCGCCGCGCGATGTGCGTATAGCGCAGCGCGGCGACGATCCGGGCATGGATCGGCGAAACCTCGCGCAAGTCGGGCGTGCGGATCAGCGCCGCGAGATCAAGCGCCATTTGCGGTCTCCCTGGGCGCGGCTTGCGTGGGCGCGGGATCCGGGGCGAAGGGACAGCGCCGCGCGGGCGCGCCGCCGCCTGCCCTCGCGTGATCGCTTTCGGACATGCCGAACGCGCGCCGGATCGCGATGCAGGCCCAGACGATCGCACCGGGCAGGCCGTGCGGAACCGCGAGCGAGCCGGAAAGCGCGCCGAGCGAAGGCGCAAGTTCGATCACGCCGAGCAGCGCCCGTTCGTCGCGCGAGAATTGCTGGCTGCAGCAGCATTCGGGCTCGAGCCGGCGACCGAGATGGCTTTCCAGAAGTTCGAACAGGCTGGCGCAGGCGACCGTGGTCTCGTCGGGCAGGTTCAGCGGGGCCACGATCTCCTGGAGGCGCGGCAATGCCGGCGCCTCCGCCTCGATTTGGGCCGACCACGCGCGAAACAGCCGGACGACGATGCCTTGCGCGAACCTGTCCCTGCCAATCGCCATGCCGCTCTCCCGCTTGTCAACTGCGACTCATTCTCATTAGCGTTGATATGGGCTATCCTGCCTTCCGTCAACCAATGAGAGCAATACTGGAAATGCGAATGATTCTCTCTTGCAATTGCGATTTACTCGCATTAGCGCCCGGCCAACCAAAAAAACATGAGGGCATCCATGCGACTTTTCCGGCTTTCGATTCTTAGCGCCACCGCGCTCGTTCCCGTGCCCGCGCTCGCCAACGAGGCTGCCGATTCCGCGGCCGCGAACAGCGATCCGCGCCAGATCGTCGTCACCGGCGCGCGCGAGGAAAGCTCGACCGCGACCAAGACCGACACCCCGATCGTCGAGACCCCGCAACCGATCACCGTGATCGACGACGAACTCTACCTCGCGCAGGGCGCGGTTTCGGTCAGCGACACGCTCAACTACGTCTCGGGTGTCACCGCGAACCCCTATGGCCCCGACAGCCGGGTCGATGGCGCCTTCGTGCGCGGGATCAATGCGCTGCAATTCCGCGACGGAATGCGCGACATTTTCAGCTTCTACGCCTCGATCCGCGCGGACCCGTACAACTTCGACCAGGTCGAGCTGGTGCGCGGCCCCGCCTCGGTGCTGTTCGGCCAGGGCGCGCTCGGCGGGATCGTCAACCTCGTCTCCAAGCGGCCCGAGTTCGAGACGAACGGCGAGGTCGCGGTGCGCTACGGCTCCTACGACCGTAAGGAAGCGCTCGCCGACCTGACCGGCCCGTTGTCCGACACCGTCGCCGCGCGCGTGGTCGCCCGGGTGCGCGATTCGGGGACGCAGACCGACTTCGTGCCCGACGACCGGGTGTTCGTCTCGCCCTCGGTGACCTTCGCGCCCTCGCCCGACACGGACTTCACGCTGATCGGGCTCTACCAGGAGGACGACAGCGGCTCGACCGCGCAGTTCCTCCCGCTGGTCGGGACGATCCTGCCCAATACAAATGGCCAGCTGCCCCACGATCTGTTCGTCGGCAAGCCCGGCTGGGACCGCTACGACGGACGCCTGCTGCAAGGCACCGCGCTGTTCGAACACCGCTTCGGCGAGACCGCGCGCCTCAACCTCAAGGCGCGCTATATCGACAGCGACCTGACCTACTTCACGCACTATCCCGACAGCTACTGCAATCCGGCCAATCCCTACGTTCAACTCGATCCGGCCACGGGGCGGCCTCCGGCGGACGCGAGCGGAAACACCATCATCGACCCGGCGACGGGTTGCGCTTTTGCTGATCCCGACCAGCGCACGATCGGCCTCTACGTCGACGCCAGCTACGCGCGGATGGAAATCTTCTCGACCGACAACAACGTCCAGTTCGATTTCAACACCGGCGCGCAGATCGAGCACACGCTGCTGGCGGGCGCGGACTTCAGCTTCAACCACGTGCGCAAGACCGGCGGCTTCGGGATCGAATATATCGACATCTACGATATCGATTACGATGCACTGTCCGACTTCGGTGGCGGGCTGCCGCCAGGCGCCCAGCCGTCGGAAGACGTCAAGCAGGACCAGCTCGGCGTGTATCTGCAAGACCAGATCCGTTTCTTCGACCGCGTCTCGGTCGTCCTCGGGGCGCGCCGCGACTGGACCAGTTCGCGCAGCTTCGCCGGACCGCGCCGGCGCGACGCCGCGACCACATTCCGCGCCGGCGTGATCGCCGAGGTCGTGGACGGCGTCTCGCCCTTCGTCAGCTATACCGAGAGCTTCGAGCCGATCGCGGGCACCGCCAGCGACGGCAGCGCCTTCATTCCCAAGAGCGGCCGGCAATACGAGGCGGGGATCAAGTTCCACCCCGCCGACGCCATTCTGGTGACGGTGACCGGCTACCACATCAAGGAGAGCAATCGCCCGATCTCGGACGACAGCACGCCCGATCCGTTCGATCAGATCCAGCTCGGCTCGCTGACTTCGAAGGGCGTCGAGTTCGAAGGCAACGCCACGCTGCCCGGCCAGTTCAACCTGATCGCCAATCTCAGCTACAACGAGGCCGAGCTCGACGGGACGAACCGCCAGCTGGACAACGTGCCCAAGTTCAATGCCTCGCTCTGGGCGACCAAGGGTTTCGCGCTGTCCGAGGGATCCTCGCTCCTGCTGGGCGGCGGCGCGCGGCACGTGGGCAAGAACCGCTCGTTCGGCCCGGCCTTCCCCGGCGGCATCGTGACCCCCGCCTTCACCCTGTTCGACGCTTTCGCGGAGGTGACGGTCGACCGCTGGAGCTTCGCGGTGAACGCCACCAACCTGTTCGACAAGCGCTATTACTCGGCCTGCCTCGCGCGCGGCGACTGCTTCATGGGCAGCGAGCGCAACGTGTTCGGCACCG
>CAMPIA010000197.1 GCA_946886175.1 uncultured Altererythrobacter sp. | reverse complement strand
TGCAACTGGAATGGAACCGTGAGCAAGCTGTCTTCCGCGCGCCGCTATCTGGCCGCCCACCTGCCCTTCCTGCCGGCCGAACGGCGGATCGCCGCGGGCGCCGCGCCGCCTGACGCGCCCTTCGCCGTCACCGAGAAGCAACGCGGCGCACTGCGGATCGTGGCGCTGTCGCCGCGCGCGCTGGCGCTCGGGCTGGTGCCTGGCCTGGCGCTGGCCGACGCGCGCGCGCGCGTTCCCGAACTTGCCGCCTTTCCCCACGATCCCGCTGCCGACCGCACGCTGCTGCGCTGGCTGGTGGAGGCGTGCGAGCGCTACACCCCCACCGTCGCGGCCGATGGCGAGGATGCGCTGGCGCTCGATCTGACAGGCTGCCTGGAAGAGCGGGGCCAGACGGCAGAGGCCCTTGCAGGCGATCTTTCGGCCCGGCTCGCGCGGCGGGGCCTGCGCTCCACGCTGGCCCATGCCGCGACGCCCGACGCCGCGCTGGCATTGGCGCGGTTTGGGGGGGACGATGTCGGAAAGCTGCCGGTCGCCGCGCTCGATCTCGGCGCGGACACGCATCTCGCGCTCACTCGCGCGGGGCTGCGCACGATCGGCGATCTCTCGGCGCGGCCGCGCGCGCCGCTCGCCGCGCGGTTCGGGCGCGAATTGCCCGTGCGGCTGGCGCGGTTGCTGGGGGAGGAGGACCGGCGGGTGGCGCCGCATCGCGCGCCGCCCGCGGTGTGGGCCGAACAGCGCTTCGCCGAGCCGATGGCGACGGTCACGCCGCTGCTCGAGGTTATCGAACGGCTCGCCCGGAGCCTGGAACGCCAGCTCGCGGGGCGCGGTGCGGGCGGACGGCGGTTCGATGCCGCGCTGTTCCGCACCGACGGGCATGTCGCGCGGCTGACGGTCGCCTGTGGACAGCCGCTGCGCGATCCCCCGGCGATCCGCGCGCTGTTCGCCGAGCGGCTCGAATCGCTCGCCGATCCGCTCGACCCGGGGTTCGGTTACGACATGGTGCGGCTGGCCGCGCCGCTGGTCGAAAGGCTGGATCAGAAGCAATCCGATCTGGCGGGAGACAGCGCCGCGCAGGCGGACCTCGCCCCGCTGATCGACCGGCTGACGATCCGCTTCGGCCCCCGCAGCGTGAGCCGTTTTCGTCCGCGCGACGAACACCTTCCCGAATATGCGGCGATGCGCGCCCCGCCCCAGGCGAAGCGGTTTTCCTGGCCCCAACCGGAAGCGGGAGAACCCCCGCTGCGGCCGCTGTTCCTCTACGATCCGCCCCAGCGCGTGAGCGTAATCGCCGAAGTGCCCGACGGCCCGCCGCGCCGCTTCGGCTGGCGCGGCAGCCAGCACCGAGTGGTGCGCCACGAAGGCCCCGAACGGATCGCCTATCCGTGGTGGAAGCACCCCGAAGGGCATGGGCCGACCCGCGATTACTATCGCGTCGAGGACGAGACGGGGCAGCGCTTCTGGCTGTTCCGTCACGGGCTCTACAGCGAAAGCGAGCATCCGCACTGGTATATCCACGGCCTGTTCGCATGAGCGGGGGCGCCCCCTTCTATGCCGAGCTGGCGACGGCGACGAGCTTCTCGTTCCTGCGCGGGGCGAGCCAGCCGTCGGACATGGTCGCGCGCGCGCTCGAGCTCGGCCACGCGGGCATCGGCATCGCCGACCGCAACACCGTGGCCGGCGTCGTCCGCGCGCATGTCGCGCTGCGCGAGGCGTGCGAGAAGGCGCAGGAGAAAGGGTTCACAGTGCCCCGCTTCCGCTTGCTGGTCGGCGCGCGGCTCGCCTTTGCCGACGATACGCCCGAGATCATCGCCTATCCGGTTTCGCGGCGCGGCTGGGGGCGGCTGACGCGGCTGCTCACCACCGGCAACCTGCGCGCTGAGAAGGGCGACTGCCTGCTCTACGAAAGCGACCTGTTCGATTTCCTGGAGGATCTGCAACTGATCGTGCTGCCCCCGGCAAGCGAGGAGCTGCTGGCACGCTTGGCCTTAGCGGCGCCGGAGCGGGTGTGGCTGGGGGCGGCGATGCTGCGCGAGGGGCGCGATGCGCGCCGCCTGGCGGGCTTGCGCGAACAGGCGGCGCGGAGCGGCGTGCCGCTGATCGCGCTCAACGATGCGCTCTATGCCGATCCGGCGGCGCGGCCGCTGCACGACGTGATGAGCGCGATCCGCGAGAAGACCACGGTGCAGGCGGCCGGCCGCAGGCTCTCCGCCAATGCCGAGCGGCATCTGAAGACGCCGCGCGAAATGGCGCGTCTGTTCGCCGCTGCGCCCGAAGCACTGGAAGCGATCGAAGGCTTCATGGCGGGCGTCGCCTTTACGCTCGACGATCTGCGCTACGAATATCCGCACGAACCCGTGCCCCCCGGCTACACCCCGCAGGCCTGGCTGGAGGAGCTGGTGTGGAGCGAGGCGCATGCCCGCTGGCCCGAGGGGGTGCCGGCAAAGCTCGACGCGTTGCTGCACGAGGAACTGGGGATCATCGAACGCGCCCGATACGCGCCCTATTTCCTTACCGTGCACGACATCGTCCGGTTCGCGCAGGGTCAGGACATCCTGTGCCAGGGGCGCGGTTCGGCAGCCAATTCGGCGGTCTGCTTCGTGCTCGGCATCACCGCGGTCGATCCGGCCGAGCACAACCTGCTCTTCTCGCGCTTCATTTCCACCGAACGCAAGGAGCCGCCCGACATCGACGTCGATTTCGAGCACGAGCGGCGCGAGGAGGTGATGCAATATATCTACAAGCGCTACGGCCGCCACCGCGCGGGGATCGCCGCCACCGTGATCCATTACCGCCCCCGCAGCGCGGTGCGCGAGGTGGGCAAGGCGCTGGGGCTGAGCGAGGACGTGACCGCGCGCCTCGCGACCACCGTGTGGGGCAGCTACGCCTCGACCTACGAGCGCGAGCGCTGCGTCGAGAGCGGGCTCGACCCCGACAATCCGGCCATCGCGCGGGTCAACGATTTCGTGCAGCGCATCCTGCACTTCCCGCGCCATTTGTCGCAGCACGTCGGCGGCTTCGTGCTGACGCAGGACCGGCTCGACGAGACCGTGCCGATCCACAACGCGGCGATGGAGGACCGCACCTTCATCGAATGGGACAAGGACGATATCGACGCGCTCGGGCTGATGAAGATCGATGTGCTCGCGCTCGGCATGCTGACCTGCATCCGCAAGGCATTCGACCTGCTCAATCCGCTTCGCCCGGGCGACGAATATACGCTCGCCAACGTTCCCGGCGATGCGCCGGACGTGTTCGACATGCTGTGTGCGGGCGACAGCATCGGGGTGTTCCAGGTCGAAAGCCGGGCGCAGATGAACATGCTGCCGCGCCTGCGCCCGCGCGAATTCTACGATCTCGCCATTCAGGTGGCGATCGTGCGCCCCGGCCCGATCCAGGGCGACATGGTCCACCCCTACCTGCGCCGGCGGCAGGGGGTCGAGACGGTCGAATTCCCCTCGCCCGCGCCGCCCCACGACCCCAACGAACTGCGCGGCGTGCTCGGCAAGACGCTCGGCGTGCCGCTGTTTCAGGAACAGGCGATGCGTCTCG
>CAMPIA010000196.1 GCA_946886175.1 uncultured Altererythrobacter sp. | reverse complement strand
AAACCGGCGACCGCTGTGGCATAGGGCGCCCAATGCGCGATCCCGACGCCTTCCTAGCCGCCGCCGCCGATCTGCTTGGCCCGCGCGGCTTCACCCGCGATCCCGAACGAATGGCGCCGTGGCTGACCGACTGGCGCGGCCGCTACTCGGGCGCGGCGCTGGCGATGGCCTCTCCCGCCAGCACGAGCGAGGTTTCCGCGCTGGTAGGGCTTTGCGCGCGTCACGGCGTGCCGATCGTGCCGCAGGGGGGCAACAGCGGCATGTCGGGCGGCGCCACGCCCGATGACGGCGGAACCGCGCTGCTGCTCTCGCTGCGGCGAATGGATGCGATCCGCGCGCTCGATCCCGACGCACGCCAGGCGGTGTGCCAGGCAGGCGTGATCCTGCAGACGCTCCACGATGCCGCACGCGATCGGCGCCTGCGCTTTCCGCTCACACTGGGCGGCAAGGGGTCGGCGACGATCGGCGGGCTGATCTCCACCAATGCCGGCGGCACCCAGGTGCTGCGCCACGGCACCATGCGCGCGCAAGTGCTCGGGATCGAGGCGGTGCTGGCCGACGGCAGCGTGTACGACGCGCTGACCCCGCTCAAGAAAGACAACCGCGGGTTCGACCTCAAGCAGCTGTTGATCGGCTCCGAGGGCACACTCGGCGTGGTGACCGCCGCCACGCTGCGCCTGTTGCCGGAAATCGGTGGGCGCGCGGTGCTCTGGGCGGGCCTTGGCTCGATCGGCGCCGCGCGCCGCCTGCTGCTCCATGCCGAGGCGCGGGCGAACGACTACCTCGAAGGATTCGAGGTGATCCCGGCGCACTGCCTCGCCTCGGTGCTCGACCATCTGCCCGATGCCCGGAGCCCCCTGGCGGGCGAGCACGCATGGTACGCGCTGATCGAACTCGTCGCCGACGAGGGCCAGGCGGACGCGCTCCCCGCCCTGGCCGAGTCGCTGCTCGCGAGCGCCTTCGAGATCGGACTGGTCGAGGACGCGACCATCGCCGCAAGCGAGTCGCAAGCAGAACAGTTCTGGCTCCTGCGCGATTCGATCTCACCCGCCGAACGCGCGATCGGGCCGGCGATGCAGCACGACATCTCGGTCCCGGTCGAGCGCATGGCCGATTTCGTCGACCGGGCCGCGCCCGAGGTGGAAGCGCGCTTTCCCGGCGTCACCGCGGTCGCCTTCGGCCACCTCGGCGACGGCAACGTCCACTTTCATGTGCTCGCGCCGCCGGGCGCCATGGCCGGCGTGTGGGAGGAGCGCGAGGGCAAGGCGATCAGCGGTTTCGTCCACGATCTCGTCACCCGCTGGCAGGGATCGATCAGCGCGGAGCACGGCATCGGCCAGATGAAGCGCGATGAACTGGGCCGGCTCGGCGACCCGGTCGCGCTGGCGATGATGCGCAGCATCAAGCAGGCGCTCGATCCGCAGGGCCTGCTCAATCCCGGCAAGCTCGTCCCGCTTGCGCCCACGGCGCACACAAACTAAAGCGCGCGCTTCACGCGCGGGGTCCTGCCCTGCCGAAGCGACATTCCTGAACGATCCGGAGAGATTTCATGGCCAGCGCGCCGCAGCCCAACCTGCCCCTGTTCTACAACGACCTCATGCCGCTCAACAGCCGCGATCACGCGAAGTGGCATACCAAGTCGATCGAATCCGCCAAATGGCTGTCGGGCCAACACGCGATCCCGCTGACGGTCGACGAGTTCGTCCAGGCGCAGCGCGACTACCCGATCGTCTTCTCCTCGGGCGACAATCCGCTGCCGCTCGCGCTGATGGGTCTCAACGAGGGCGTCAATGCCTTCGTCAACGAAGACGGCCGGGTGGACGAGCCCGTCTATCTGCCGGCCTATATCCGCCGCTATCCGTTCATGCTCGCCAAGCTTCAGCCGACTTCGGAAGAGCTTTCGCTGTGCTTCGACCCGACCAACGACGCGATCGGCGAGTTCTCCGACGGCGAGGCGCTGTTCGATGACGAGGGCAAGCCCGCCGCCGCGACCCAGCGCATTCTCGAATTCTGCCAGCATTTCGAGGAAGCCGGCCAGCGGACCAAGGCGTTCATCGACGAGCTCAAGAAGCACGATCTGCTGATGGACGGCGAGATCGCCATCTCGACCCAGGACAATCCCGACACCCCCTATATCTACCGCGGCTTCCAGATGGTGAACCAGGAAAAGCTGCGCGAGATTCGCGGCGACGTGCTGCGCGGGTGGAACCAGAACGGCATGATCGCCCTGATCTTCGGGCACCTGTTCTCGCTCGATCTGATGCGCTCGATCTTCGCGCGCCAGCAGCAGCAGGGCAAAGGCCCCCAGCTGGCCGCCGCCCCCGCCGACGCACCTCTCAACTGAGGCGCGGCGGGCCGAGGCGCTTGGGCGACGGTCGGGGTTGAAAGTCCCTGACCGCAACCTATTTTGACTGTGTCGGACCGGCGTTCCCCTCATGGCCTGGTCCGATCGGTGCACTTCGGTGCACCTCCTCCCTGAACCTTGGCCACCTCGTGCATTTGCACGAGGTGGTTTTTTCATGGCCGGGATGCTCGTCCATCGTGCATCGGGTGGTTCTACTCGGCTGCCAGCGGCAACGCGCCTCGCCGCCCCAGTGTGGCGACGATATCGCCCAACTCGCGCACGAGCCCGGTGAGCAGCCGCACCATCGCCGGCATGCGCGCCGAGGGTTCGGCGAAGCGCGCGTCGAGATAGGTTGCGCGGCAAATCTCCACCTGAATGGCGTGGATACCGCGCGCTGGGGCTGCATGGCGATCGAGGATGTAGCCGCCGGCATAGGGCCGGTTGTGCGCCGCGCGTCGTTCGTGCCGCGCGAGATAGGCGAAGCTCTGCGCCGACAGCGCCGGATCGCACGCTGCGCCGAATCGGTCGCCGATGACGAAGTCCGCCGGGCGGTCGCCGGGAAACTTGGGGCGCAGCGGCGGCATCGAATGCAGATCGACCAGCAGCGCCGCCCCCCAGCGGTCGCGCACGGTTTCTAGCGTGCTTTCCAGCGCCGCATGATAGGGCTTGTGAATGCCTTCGATCCGCGCCTCGAGCTCGTCGCGCGTCATCGGCCGCTGCCACAGCTCCCCCAGCCCGCCGAGCCGCCGCGGCACCAGCCCCAGTCCGCTGCGCGACCGCCGGTTGAGCAGCGAGTTGCGCACTTTCCCGGGCGCGCCGCCCACGACCATCGACCAGTCCATGTCGTCGCAGGCGCGGTTGAGATCGAGCATCGCGCGCGGCGCATGCGCAACCAGCAGAGCGGCCCCGGTCGCCTCGGCGATCTCGCGCGCGAGCAGATCGACGTAGCGATCCTCGAGCCGCAGCGCGCTGTATGCCGGATCGCGCATCGCATCGAGCACGGCGGGCGGGTAGTCCCTGCCCGAGTGCGGCGCGGCGACGAGCACCGGGATCGGCGTGTCGGTCGGAACCCGCAGCGAGAATGCTGGACCCGCATGGCCGGGTATCGCGCCGCGATGCTCCGACGCGTCATTCCCGGCTCTTGCCATGCCCTCGCCCATCGTCATCCCTGCTGGACCGTCGACCATGGTGTGTCAAAGCAGGTCAGCATCGACAAGGCGAAAGATTTCTTAAGCC
>CAMPIA010000195.1 GCA_946886175.1 uncultured Altererythrobacter sp. | reverse complement strand
CCGGTGCTCAGCCGCAGCAAGCTCGAGGGGATTCCGATCTATCCGTCGGATCAGCTCGAGAGCGTGATTACGCGCGACGCGATCGAGATCGTGTTCCTGGCGATCCCGAGCATGCCGCGCGCGCGGCGCGCCGAGCTCGTCGAACGTCTCCAGGCGGCAGACGTGCATGTCCTGACGCTGCCCGGGGTGACCGAGATCGTCGACGGCAAAGTGTCGGTCAGCGACCTGCGCCAGATCGACGTGGCCGACCTGCTGAGCCGCGATCCGGTTCGGCCCGATCCCGCGCTCATGCGGCAGACCATCGCGGGCAAGATCGTCCTGGTGACGGGTGCGGGCGGCTCGATCGGCGGCGAGCTTGCCCGCCAGATCGTCGCCCAGCGCCCCGAGCAGCTGATCCTGCTCGAGATGACCGAAGCCGCGCTCTACCAGATCGATGTCGAGCTGCGCGTCCTCGCGCGGCAGGAGGGGATCGAGGTCGCGATCGTTCCCGAGCTCGCCTCGATCGACAAGCAGGGCAGCGTCCGGCGCATCTTCGAACGCTACCGCCCGCATACGATCTATCACGCGGCCGCCTACAAGCATGTGCCGATGGTCGAGGCGAACGTGGTGTCGGGGGTGGCGAACAACTTGCGCGGGACGCTCAATTGCGCGCTGGCCGCGTGCGAGACGGGGGCGGAGCGGTTCATCTTGGTCAGCACCGACAAGGCGGTGCGCCCGACCAATGTCATGGGCGCATCGAAGCGAATCTGCGAAATGGTGCTGCAGGCTCTGTCGACGCAGGATTGCCCGACGGTGTTCTCGATGGTCCGCTTCGGCAATGTCCTCGGGTCCTCGGGATCGGTGGTGCCGCGTTTCCGCGAGCAGATCGAGCGGGGCGGGCCGGTTTCGGTGACGCACCCCGACATCACGCGCTATTTCATGACCATCCCCGAGGCGGCCGAGCTGGTGATTCAGGCCGGTGCGATGGCCGAAGGCGGCGAGGTCTACCTGCTCGAAATGGGCGAGCCGGTGAAGATCATCGACCTCGCGCGCACGATGATCCGGCTGTCGGGCCGCACGGTGCGCGACGCCGAGAACCCCGAGGGAGACATCGCGATCGTGGAAACCGGCCTGCGTCCGGGCGAAAAGCTCTACGAGGAACTGCTGATCGACGCCGAGGCGCAACCCACGCAGCATTCGCGCATATTCCGGGCGCGCGAAGACCATCTGCCGTGGGAGCGGCTGGAAGAGCAACTGGCGCAGATCGACCGGCTGGTGCGCGTGGGCGATGCGGCGGCGATCCGCGCCAAGCTGCACGAACTCGTGCCGGGCTTTCCGTCGTAGAACGAAGCCCTTGAGGCTCGCGGCGATGCGGCGTTCCGGCACTCGATCGTAGACAAGCTGGCGCGCTATCGGCGCGAACTGCGCGGGCGTGCGGAACGCCAGCGAGGATCGTCCGTCTTCTCAATGAAGGAGACGACACGATGGCAATCACGAAGACCGGCAGCGCGCGTTACGAGGGGCTGGGCAAGAGCGGCAAGGGGCATGTCTCGACCGGCTCGGGCGCGCTCGACGATCAGCCTTACGGCTTCAATACCCGGTTCGAGGGCGAGACGGGCACCAATCCCGAGGAGCTGATCGCGGCGGCGCATGCGAGCTGCTTCACCATGGCGCTGAGCTTCGCGCTGGCCAGGACCGGGCACGAGCAGGGCACGCTCGAGACCCAGGCCAAAGTGACGCTGGAGAAGGACGGCGAGGGCTTTACCGTCACCCGCTCCGACCTGTCGCTGACCGGCAAGGTGGAGGGCATCGGGCGCGAGGAGTTCGAGAAGCTGGCGGCCGAGGCCAAGGCCAATTGCCCGATCTCCAAACTGCTCAAGGCGGAGATTTCGCTCGAGACGAAGTTCGACGGTTAGACTGCGGCTTCCTCGCGCTCCTCGGCCCCCGCCTTGTTCTCGGGAAACACCGGCCACAGCAGTTGCTGGCCGAGCGTGGCGGGGGCGAGGTTCTCGACCCCGTAGCTTCGCGGGTAGGTGCGGGTGATCTTTGCGGTGCCGAACAATACGTCCCAGAAGAACAGCAGGTTGCCGAAATTGCCCTTGTAGTGGACCGCCGGATCCTGGGCGTGGCGGCCGTGATGCGCGTGGTGGGTGGCGGGGGTCGAGATCGTGCGCTCGACCGCCCACATTACCGGCGCGAGCCACTTGATGCGGTAGAGCGGCGCATCCCACGCGACGTCCGAATGCGCGCCGATGATCACCGCCATCTTGACCACGAGGTAGCCGGCATAGACCCAGCCGAGCCCGAGATAGAGCAGCACGCCGGCGAACCACAGGCCGGGCATCATCATGTAATAAAAGACATTATTGCGATATACCAGCCGCACGGACATATATCGCGCGTCGTGATGCGCGCGGTGGAGATTGTAAAGCCAGGCGAAACTGTGGCTCGCGCGGTGCCACCAGTATTGCGTCATGTCTTCGAGAACGAGGAACAGCGCGAGCGCGGCGAAGAGGTTGAGATTCGCGAGCGCGCCCTGCCACTGCGGCGCGAGCCAGGCGGCGAGCGCGGCCGAGGCGAACACGATCGCCGGCTGGGTGACGCCGAGCAGCATCGCCATACTCACACCCTCGACGATCCCGTCGTCGCGGGTCTGTTCGGATTTGGCGAACAGGTTCGAGCGCCACAGCTCGAGCAGCGCGAAGCCGAGAAAGATCGCCAGAATCGCGAGGGTCGGTGCGGGCATGGTCCTCTCCTTTTCCCAAGCCCGGTTTAGCGCTAAAGCCCGATACGAAATGTCAGGAACCGGACAATTGCTCCCGCGCCGCTCGCTGAGTTCGGCGATGATGTTCTCGGTCCTCGCGCCCGCGCTCCAGGCGCGGCTGCGCGCGGCGGCGGCGCCGCGCCGCTTCGCCGACGGGCAACTGATCCAGCAGCGCGGCGACGCGGCGCGCGGCTTCTGGCTGATCGAGGAAGGCGCGGTGGCCGCCGGGCAGTTCCGCGCCGACGGCGAATTCCGCCAGGTCGCGCTGCTCGGCCCCGGCGATTCGTATGGCGAGCTGGCGCTGCTCGCCGGGCGGCCGCGAGTGGTCGACGCGGTGGCGCGCGGGCCTGCGCTGCTGCGCCATATCGACGGCCCCGCGTTCGAACGCGGGCTGGCCGAGGATCCGGCGGCGATGCGCGCGCTGGCGGGCGCGATGGCGGCGCAATTGCAGGAAGTGCTCGACGTGATGGCGGGCATTCGCCGCGGCACCGCGACGATGCGCACCGCCGGCCTGCTCGCCAACCTGTGTGGCGCGACAGAGGGAACGCAGCGCGTGGCGGTGACGCAACAGGAGATCGCCGACCTGCTCGGCGTCACCCGCGCGACCGCGAACGGGGCCTTGCGCGAGCTCGAGGAGGCGGGGCTGGTCGTGCGCGGCTACCGCGCGATCGAGCTGCGCGACGTGGGCGCGCTACGCAGCCTGACGCTCCACTGACACCGCGGCGGCGCACTTGTCCTGCGCCGCCTCGTCGCCATCCGACAGCCACGAGAGCGCAAGGAAGCCGCCGACCACCAGCACCGCGAACACGGTGGTGACGGTGATCAGGTATTCGTCGATCACGCGCTTGA
>CAMPIA010000194.1 GCA_946886175.1 uncultured Altererythrobacter sp. | reverse complement strand
CCCCAGGGTCCAGCTCGCGCGGTTGACCAGCAGGCGGCCGGCGATCGTGCCGCCGATCCCGTCGGAGACGATCCGCAGCGGCCCGGTGACCGTGGCCGAGAGCCCGTTGGCGTTGAGCAGTCGCGCGTTGCTCGCGGCGGCGCGAATGTCCATCTGCGGCCCGCGTTCGCCGAGGTCGCGCAGCGTCACCGTGCCGCTGCCCGAAACCGTCCCGCCGTTGGGGGTCGAGCCGCTGAAGCGTGTGAGGCGCAGGCGCGAGCCCGAGAAATCGCCGCGCACCGTCACCCCGGTCACGTCGGTGCCCGACAGCCCGCTGCGCACGCGCAAGTCGTCGCTCGCCATCGATCCGCGTACTTGCGGATCGGCGAGCGTGCCGGTGACGTTGACCCCGAGCGTCATCGGCCCGGTCAGGTCGAAGGTGTCGATCGCCGCGAGCCGCCACAGCGCGTCGGCCGGGCCGGCGTAGCGAAGCTGCGCGGCAAGGCTGCCCGCGCGCAGCCGGTCGAACAGCGCGCCGGCGCGCGGCATGCCCGAGATGCGCGCCTGGAGCTGTCCGCGCCGCTCCTCGCCCTCGTCGATCACCGCGCGCGCCTCGAGCCGATCCTCGCCCAGCCGCGCGACCAGCGCGAGGTCGATCGGGCGCGACGAGAGGACCAGCCCCGATCGGGTCAGGCCCGCGACCTTCACTCTCACATTGCCGACGGGCAGGCCGCTGCTGCCGGTGCTGTAGTCGATCACGCCCGAAACCGTGCCGCCCAGCCCCATGTCGGCGACGACGACGTCCACCAGCGACAGCGGCATGCGCGCGAGCTTCAGTTCCAGGGTGGTCGGCCCGTCGCCGCCGAAGCGCCCTTGCGCGATGGCGATGCCGCGGCCGTAGCTGAGCTGGGTCGGCTGGAGCGCCCAGCCGCCGCCGTCCTGCGCCAGCAGCACCGCGCGGCGCGGCATGCGGATGCGCCGACCGGCGAAGTCGCCGCGCGCCGCGACCGCGATCCGCTCCGACGCGACTTGCGCGGTGAGCTGCATGTTGAACCGGCTGCCGCGACGGCCCGAGAGCGCGGCGGTGATCTCGCCCACGCCGTTGCGCAGCTCGGCATTGGCGGCGAGGCGGCCGAGGAACAACGTGCCGTATTGCACCCCCTGCGCGTTGATGCTGCCCTCGATCGTGCTGTTGCCGTCGACCAGCAGGCCAGAGCCTTCGATCCGCGCGCGCGCGATCGCGATGCGGGTTTCGCCGCCGAAGCGCGCGTCGTTGGCCACGAGGTCGACATCGAACGCCTGCCCGCCGCCGCGCGGCGAGAAGGCGATCGTGCCGTCCAGCCCGCCCCCCGCGAGCGCGAGGTCGCCGCTCACCCCGGCATCGCCGACCAGCAGATCGCCGCGCACGGTCGTCTTCCACACGTCGAGCCGTTCGACCGCGATCCGCATCGGGCCATCGGCAGGCATATAGAGGTCGAGCACGCCGTCGAACGGGCCGAGCAGCGAGCCGCCTTCGGTGTCGATCCTGAACCCGTCCTCGATCGGCGCGATCGCGACGCGCACGTTCTCGAGCCCGGCCGCGGGCAGCGGGCTGGCGAAGACCAGTTCGGCGCGCGGCCCCTCGCCATCGAGCGACGCCTCGACCGTGAACGGCCCGTATTCGGTGTGCGATCCGCGCCCGGCGATCGTGGTGCGGCCGTCGCGCACGCGACCGTCGAGCCGGAGCTGGAGCTTGGCGGAATCGACCGCGACCTCGCGGAAAACCACCGGGTTCGCCCCGCCCAGCGTGACCCCGCCGCTGAACCGGATCGAAGGCCCTGCGACGTTCGCCAGCGTGGCGTTCGCGACTTCGGGAATGCGCCCCGCGAAGTTGGCGCTGAGCGACCAGGGCGCGCCATCGGCGATCTTGAACAGGATCTTCGCGTTGCCGCTGACGGTGCCGATGTTCTGGAGCTGGAGCCCGCGCAGGGCGATCGGCCCGGCGAGCGCATAGGCGCCGGTGCGGGTGTCGCCGCGCAGCGCGAAGCGTGCGCTGGCGTCGGGGAACACCAGCCGCAGATCGTCGCCGACGATCCGGGTTCCGGTGTACGTCACCGTGCCCGCCAGCCGCCCGCGCACCAGCCGCGGATCGAGCAGATCGTTGCCCGCGACGACCTGCTGCACGCGCACGTCGAGCGGCAGGGTCCAGCGCGATCCGTCGTACGTCGCGGTCCCTTCCTGCACCAGCCCGCGCACTTCGGTCGCGCCGCCGGCGAAGCGGTCGACCACGAGCCGGTGACCGACGGTAAGGTCGCGGAACTCGCCGTCGAGTGTCGCCAGCGCGCGCGCGCCCTCGATCCGGATGTCGGGGCCGAACGCGAACTCGGCCACCCGCAGATCGAGGTCGAGGTCGTCGAAGGCGTTGTTCGCGAGATCGACCGTGCCCTCGGCGTCGGCGGCGATCCCCTCGGCGCGCACCGCCATCTCGCCCGCAAGCACGCTATCGTCGAGCGTGCCGAAGGCCGCGAGCGAGATCGGGCCGTCGAAGGTCTGTGCCAATTGCCCGGAGAGCGCGCGCGCCGGCGTGGCCTGGCCGACGATGCCGTAGCGGCCGGCGCGGTTGGTCAGGCGGAACGCGGCGAACCGTTCGTCCTCGCGCTGGACCAGCAGCGCGCCGCGCCAGTCGCTCCAGGTCCCGGCGCCGACGATCCGGGCGCGATAGCCCGCGTCGGCCCCGACCAGTCCGGCGATCACGCCTTCGGTCGGGGCAAGATAGTCGAGCTCCAGATCGAACCGGTTGCCGTCGGGTTCGGCGTCGACCAGCAAATGAATGCGGTCGCGCTGGCCGAGCGTGCCGTCGGCGGTGAGGAAGACGCGTCCCTCGCGAATATCCGCCTTGGCCGAGAGATCGATCCGGTGCGAGCGGTCGTCGATCACCCCGCGCGCGACGCGGAAATTGTCGAGCTCGAAGCGGTCGATCCGAATGTCGAAGTTGGGCAGGATCGGCGCGTCGGGGTCGCCGGCCAGCAGTTCGGGCACGCGCAGCAGCGTGCCCCGGCGCGCGACCAGATGGCGCACGTCGAGACCGCTCCACAGCCAGTTGAGCGGCCGCCAGTCGATCTCGGCGACCGGCACGGTGAGGAACACGCCCTTGGGATCCGACAACACCACGTCGTGCAGCGTCGCCTGCCCGAAGATGTCGCCTTCGATCCGCCCGATTTCGACCCGCAGGCCCGAAGCTGGCGCCACCTCGGCGATCTGATCGACGATGAAACGCTGCCCGATCGGGCTGTTGAGCACCGCGAGGCCGAAGACCGCCAGCGCGAGTATTCCCGCGATGGTGCCGAAGACCCAGCGCCCCACGCGGCCGAGGCGCGAGCGCCGCCGAGGCTCGGCCTCGGTGTCCGCGGGCTCTTCGATGATCTCGCCGTCGGCCATCAGAACGCCTGCCCGAGCGAGACGTAAACCGCGACCGGGCTATCGTCCGGCCCCGGGTTGAGCGGCGCGCCGACGTCGATCCGGATCGGGCCGAAACCGGTCTGGTAGCGCACGCCGAGCCCCGCGCCGACGCGGAAAGTCTCGAAATCGGGCGTGGTGCTGGTGCTCACCGTGCCCGCGTCGATGAACGGCACGACCGAGA
>CAMPIA010000193.1 GCA_946886175.1 uncultured Altererythrobacter sp. | reverse complement strand
GTGCATCTGCGAAACGATCACGCGCTCGGTGCCGTTGATGATGAAGGTGCCGTTCTCGGTCATGAGCGGCATGTCGCCCATGTAGACGTCCTGCTCCTTGATATCGAGCACGGAGCGGGTCTCGGTTTCCTGGTCGACCTCGAACACGATCAGGCGCAGCGTGACCTTCATCGGCGCCGCGTAGGTGATGCCGCGCTGGCGGCATTCGGTGGTGTCGTACTTGGGCGGCTCGAGCTCGTAGTGGACGAAGTCGAGCTCGGCGGTGCCGGCGAAGTCGCGGATCGGGAACACCGAGCGCAGCGTCTTCTCGAGGCCCGAGACGTAGCCGGTGTTCCGGTCGGAGCGGAGGAACTGCTCGTAGCTCTCGCGCTGGACCTCGATCAGGTTCGGCATCTGCACGACTTCGTGGATGTCGCCGAAAATCCTGCGGATGCGCTTCTTCGCGGTGCCGGTGTTCGCCGGAGCCTTCGCCCCGGTCTTCTTCGCCTTGCTCGCCATGGAGGTGATTCGCCTCTTCGTGTGTACGCCGGAGGCATCGCGCCGCCGGCCTGAATTCAAGCCCATGCGCGTGGGAGACCACAGCCGTGAGAGACGCCAAAAAGCCGCAGCAAATCGCGCCCTTGCGGGGCCTGCTGCAGCTACCTCAACGTCGCGACTATGGAATCGCCGCTTCCATCCTGTGGCCCGTTCCCGCGCATGAACGGCCCTTGCTCGAAGCGTGCGGTCGAGGGGCATGTAGGATTCGCCCCGCCGAATGTCAAACCCGCGGCCGGACCGCGCCACCGGCTGGACGCGAAATATTGCAAAACAGTCAGTGAATTATCGTTTTTCGATATTATTGATTGACAATACGGTGAGTGGTTCGTATTGATTATCGATATTGTCCATCAAGGAGATCGATAAATGAACCGCACCCTGCAAAATTCGCTCGCCACCGCCGCGGCGCTCGTCATCGTCGCCGCGATGTGGGCCCCGGTGATCGTGGTGCCGGTCGATCCGGCCTACGCCGCCGCGCCGCTGCTCGCCTGAGCATTCGCAAGCCATGGGAGTGATCGACATGAAGAAACTGTCCGGCGATCCGCTGCTCGCAGGGGCGCAAATCCTGCTGATCTTCCTGATCGGCATTCTGGGGTTCGGCACCCTGATGATGATCCTCGGCCTGCCCGCGCTGATCGTCTTCCAGCGCGACGTTATCGCCGAAATGGCGGCTCAGGGGGTCGCCAACGGCGCCGAACTGATCCTGCCGATCGCGCTCGTTATGGCTGCTGTGATCGGTTTGCTGGCGCTGACCATATACTTTCTCGTGCTGCTGCGCCGCATCGTGAGCAGCGTGGGCGAGCGCGACCCCTTCGCCCCGGTCAACGCCGACCGGCTCCACCGCATGGGCTGGCTCGCGCTCGCGGGACAGGTCGCCTCGCTGCCGATCGGCGCGCTGGTTGCGTGGATAGCGGTCGAGGTCGGAGAGCAGGTCGAGAACGTCCACATCGACGAGGAAATGGGTTTCTCGCTCAGCGGGCTGCTGCTGGTCCTCGTGCTGTTCATCCTCGCCCGCGTGTTCCGCCACGGCGCCGCGATGCGCGAAGATCTGGAAGGGACCGTGTGATGCCTGCCGAAGAAGGAACCCGGATCATGGTCAAACTGGACGATCTGCTGCACGAACGGCGCATGACGTTGACCGAACTCGCCGAGCGGGTCGGCCTCACGCTCGCCAACCTCTCGATCCTCAAGACCGGCAAGGCCAGGGCGATCCGATTCTCGACGCTCGAGGCGATCTGCCGTGAGCTGGAATGCCAGCCGGGCGACCTGCTCGCCTATCAGGAAACGGGGTGAAATTAATCGCGCCTGTCGGGAACCGGGGCCGATTATGGCGATTGTAAGGCGAGTAGCAAAAGGAATTCACCATGAAGAAGTTCGCAATCGTCGCCCTCCCGCTCGCTCTGGCGCTCGGCGCCTGCGGTGAAACCGCGACCGATACCACCGAAGAAACGATGCCGGCCGACACCGCCGCCGACACGATGGTCAACGACGACATGATGGCCGACGACACGATGACCGACGACACCATGACGGACGACACGATGACCGATCCGATGGCCGACGACACGATGGCCGACGACACCACCGCCGAGCCGACCGACGAGCCGATGGCGGAAGACACCACCGAACCGATGTAAGGTTCGTCCACTACCGCCGGATTTACCGGCCTGAGGCCCGCCCCCACCGGCGGGCCTCTTCGTATCCGGGCTCCGGACGCACGTATCCATCGATCGATGAGACCCGCCGGTCGGCGCCCACCGCTAGCGGGCATTATTGGACCGGCGGCTTGCCCAAGCGATCTTGCTCGTCGACAAGGCTCGGCGGGAGGATCGGCATGACATTCTTGCAAGGTATCGCGTTCGTCCATCGGCAGAGCTGGGCTTTTCTGGTCGCCTGCCCGCTGATCGCGCTGATCCCGATCCTCGCCGAGCTGGCGCAGCATATCGCCGAGATGCAGGCGGGCATGTACAGCGGTCCCGAAGGCGCGCGGGCCGCCGAGGCCGATCCGGCGCGCATGGCCTTCGGTTTCGTCAAGACGCTCGCACTGACGCTTGTCGGCTACTGGGCCGTGAGATTCTACGCCTCGCGCGATCCGGCCTACGCGCGCAGGCTCGAAGGGCGCGCTGTCGCGCTGTTTGCGGTCGTATTCGCGCTCCAGGCACTGCTCTCCGCGCTCGGGATGTTCGTGTTCACCGGGGCGGTCGCGGTCGGCTTTTTCGTCTTCGGACTGGTCTTCACGCCGCTGCTCGCTCGCTTCGTCGCAGGCGCGCCGCTGGGCGTGTGGATCAGCCCCGTCGCCTCGATCCGGCAGATGCTCCCGCAGCTTCCCTGGGCGGTCGCATTCAACATCGCCGCGGTCCTGCCGCTGATGGTCGTGCACTACGCGCTGGGAATCGGGGCGGTGTTCGTGCCCGGCGAAGCGGTCAAGTGGGCGATGCTGATCGCCGATTCGCTGGTGGTCGGCTGGCTCGCCGCGGTGCTCGTCGCGATCACCTGGGTCATCGCGGTGCGCAAGGACCCACCGCCCGAATTCGCCCTTCGCGCTTGACTCGACGCGCCGCGGCGCTAGATGCGCGCCTCGATCGTCGAGGCTTCGGCACCGGCGGTCATCCGTCCGAGACAGTTGGTGACCGGGTTTGGCCGGTCTTAATTTCCAGCCTAGGCGGGGACAGAGATTTTCGCAGGGGCTTTCCCCTGTGCGCGCCATCGGCGCACCTCCTTCCCTTCGTCGAACGGACTGCCCCGTGCCGGTTAGCGGCGCGGAGCGATGTGAGCCGGCCGCAGGCGCGCGAGCGCGTGCGGCCATATGTGAAGGAGTATGGCATGGATCGTTCGCAGAAAGCCGACGCGGTCGCCCAGCTCAATGCGGTCTTCTCCGAGGTCGGCGTGGTGGTTGTCACCCGCAATCTCGGCCTGACGGTGGCGCAATCCACCGACTTGCGTTCGAAGATGCGCGATGCCGGTGCGACCTACAAGGTTGCGAAGAACCGCCTTGCTACGCTCGCCCTCAAGAAAACCAGCTACGAAGGCCTCGAGGAATATCTCTCGGGCCCGACGGCTCTCGCCTGGT
>CAMPIA010000192.1 GCA_946886175.1 uncultured Altererythrobacter sp. | reverse complement strand
CGGCTACGGCGAAGCCAAACTAACGCCCGAGCAAGTTGCGCGCCTGGCTGGCGATCTGCGCGAGCATCGCGGGCGAGACCTCGCCCTGCGCCTGCGCCCGCCCGATCATCGCGCGGAACTGGCGGATCGCCGCGGCATGCTCCTCCGCCCAATGGGCGACCGCGCCGAGCGGATCGGTCTTGGCCCCTTTGCGGCGCGAAAGCCGGCGCAGAAAGTCGAGCCGCATCTGCTGGAAGTCGCGCGACAGGCCGGCCACGAGGAGCCGCTCCCAGACGTCGGAGGGGTTCATCAGGGCGGAGGTGCTCTGGGCCCAGTCGAGTCCGATGCGTGCGCCCAGATCGGTGAAGGCCGCGGTCAACGCACGCGCGTCGATCTCGGCGGCCCGCGACAGCGACGCCAGCCCGACCGCGCCGTCGAGATCGTAGAGATGCGCCACTTGCGCGGCGAGCCTTTCCGGCGCGCCCATTTCGACGAATTCGGCCTTGAGCTTGTCCGACTGCCTGCGCGAGCCCTCGGTCAGCAATTCGTCGGTGCCGGTGGAAAGCTGCGTGACGCGTTTCTGCAAGCTCTCGATCAGTTCGCTCGGGGGCGATGTGCTCGCGCCGACCCGGATGAGATCGGCCATCTGGCTACGCAGTGCGCCTGCCGTATGCCGGAACAGGTGGAGCCGCGCATCCTCGGGCATGTCGGCCGCTTCGAGCTCGGTCCACAGCGCACCGACGTTGAACAGCTTCTCGGCCGCGACGAAGGCGGCGCTGACGTCGGCGAGGCCGACGCCCTCTTCGTCCGCCAGCTCGAAGGGATGGACGAGCCCCATCCGGTTGACGAACAGATTGGCGAGCGACGTCGCGACGATCTCGCGCCGCAGCTGATGCTCGTCGATCTGGCGCCTGTAATTCCTGCGCATGGCCGACGGGAAATAGCCGAGCAGCAAATCGGTGAGGCTCGGATCGTCGGGCAGCGAGGTCCGCTCGATCGCGTCCTGCAGGACCAGCTTCGTGGACGACAGGAGAACGGCGAGTTCCGGCCGCGTCAGGCCGACGCCTTCGGCTGAACGCCGGGCCAGATTCTCGCTCGAGGCGAGGCCTTCGGTCTGCCGGTCGAGCGCGCCATTGTCCTCGAGCCGCTCGACCAGTTGCAGCTGGGCGGCAACCGCAGGGGCGCCTCCGGCTTCAGCGATCGACAGCGCCAGTGCCTGGAGCCGGTTGCTCTCCAGGACGAGATGGGCGACTTCGTCGGTCATCGACTCGAGCAGCGCGTTGCGTTTCCTGGTCGACAGCTTGCCCGTTCGCACCGCCGCGGCCAGCGCGATCTTGATATTCACTTCGTTGTCCGAGCAGTTCACGCCCGCGGCATTATCGATGAAATCGGTGTTGATACGCCCGTGGGCGAGCGCGAACTCGATCCGCCCGGCCTGGGTCACGCCCAGGTTGGCGCCCTCGCCGATGACCCTGGCGCGCAGGTCGGCCGCGTCCACACGCAGCCCGTCGTTCGCCGGGTCGCCGACCTGGACGTTGTTTTCCTGGCTGCCCTTCACGTAAGTGCCGATGCCGCCGAACCAGATCAGGTCGACCTCGGCCTTGAGGATCGCCGAGATCAGCGCTTCAGGCTCGATTTCCTTTGCATCGATCCCGAGCAGCTTGCGCGCCGCAGCCGACAGAGGAATGCGCTTCATCGCGCGCGAGAACACCCCGCCGCCCTTCGAGATCAGCGCGGTATCGTAGTCTTCCCAGCTCGATGTCGGCAGGTCGAACAGGCGCTTGCGCTCGGCCCAGCTCATCGCCGGATCGGGGTTCGGGTCGATGAACACGTGGCGGTGGTCGAACGCCGCGACCAGCTTGATCGCCTTCGACAGCAGCATGCCGTTGCCGAACACGTCGCCCGACATGTCGCCGCAGCCGACCGCGCGCACCGGCTCGCGCTGCACGTCGACGCCCTGTTCGAGGAAGTGGCGCTGAACCGAAACCCACGCGCCGCGTGCGGTGATGCCCATCGCCTTGTGATCGTAGCCGTTCGAGCCGCCGCTGGCGAAAGCGTCGTCGAGCCAGAAGCCGCGCTCCTGCGCGATTCCGTTGGCGACATCGGAGAAGCGCGCGGTGCCCTTGTCCGCGGCGACCACGAAATAGGGATCGTCGCCGTCGTGGATCACCACCCGCTCGGGATGGATAACGTTATCGGCCGCGATGTTGTCGGTGATCGACAGCAGCGTGCGGATGAACAGCTCGTAGCTCGCCTGCCCTTCGGCGGCCCAGCCGGCGCGGTCCTTGTCGGGGGCGGGCAACTGCTTGGGATAGAACCCGCCCTTGGCGCCGGTCGGCACGATCACCGCGTTCTTGACCCGCTGCGCCTTCATCAGGCCGAGGATTTCGGTGCGGAAGTCGTCGCGTCGGTCGGACCAGCGCAGGCCGCCGCGGGCGACCGGCCCGGCGCGCAGGTGGATGCCCTCCACCCGGCGCGAATAGACGAAGATCTCGCGCCAGGGGATCGGCTTGGGCAGGCCGGGGACGAGCGACGAATCGATCTTGAACGCCAGCGCTTCCTGCCCCGCAGGCGCGAAGGCGTTGGTGCGCAGGATCGAGCCGATCACCGCGTGGTACAGCCGCAGCAGACGGTCGTCGTTGATCGCGGCCACGTTGGCGAGGCCCTGCTTGATCGCGTCCTCGCACTCCTTCGTCGCAGCCCCGCGGTCGCCGGTGAAATCGGGATCGTGGCGTGCGGCGAACAGCCGCACGATCGCCCGCGTTACGCCCGATGCGCGGTCGAGCGCGTCGACCACGGTGTAGATGGTGAAGCTCACCCCGGCCTGGCGCAGATAGCGGTAGAACGCGCGCAGCCAGTTGGCTTCGTCCGCGCTGAGCGCCGCGCCGAGGACCAGGCGGTTGAACGGGTCGTCCTCGGCCCAGCCGTTGAGCACCGCCGCGATCGCCTTTTCGATCGCGTCCGCGCGCTCGAGCAGAGGGGCGACCGTGTCGCCTTCGGGCAATGCGAGGGTGAAGTCGTGGATCGTGCCGAGCCGGCCCTCGTCGAGCGGAGTAGGGATCTCGGCGAGCACACGGAAGCCGAAGTTCTCGAGCGCGGGCACCGCGTCGGACAGCGGCAGCGCGCCTTCGTGCTCGTAGATCTTGAGCCGCAGCTGGGCCTCGGTATCGCCCTCGAGCGCATAGAGCCGCGCGTCGCGTTGCAGGACCGAGGTGTTCGGTGCATCCGATTCGAGCGCCGAGAGGTGACGCATCCGCGCGATGTCGAGCGCGGCCTCGGCGGGCCCATAGTCGGTGCGGTAGGCGACCGGGAAAGCCTCGGCGAAGCGGGTCGCGACCGCCGCGGCGCGGCCCGGCTCCATGTGCTCGCCGAGTTCGCTCTCGACCGCTTCGGCCCAGCCGCGCAGCATCTTCTGCAGCCGCGCCTCGAGCTCGCCTTCGGACGTGGCGACCTGTCCGCCGCGCAAGTCGAGCACGAAGCGCAGCATGGCGAGATTCCCGCCTTCGACCTGCAGACTCCAGTCGAGCATGGTCGCCCCCGCGCCTTCCTCGAGCAGATCCTCGATCCGGTGGCGGACCTGGGTCGCGAGCATGTCGCGCGGCATCCACACGAAGGCGAACAGGTGGCGCGCGAGCGGCGCCT